>NZ_LAYY01000014.1 GCF_000986785.1 Mesobacillus campisalis
TCTCCTCTTCTGCACTCAAGTCCCCCAGTTTCCAATGACCCTCCACGGTTGAGCCGTGGGCTTTCACATCAGACTTAAAGGACCGCCTGCGCGCGCTTTACGCCCAATAATTCCGGACAACGCTTGCCACCTACGTATTACCGCGGCTGCTGGCACGTAGTTAGCCGTGGCTTTCTGGTCAGGTACCGTCAAGGTGCCGGCAGTTACTCCGGCACTTGTTCTTCCCTGACAACAGAGCTTTACGACCCGAAGGCCTTCTTCGCTCACGCGGCGTTGCTCCGTCAGACTTTCGTCCATTGCGGAAGATTCCCTACTGCTGCCTCCCGTAGGAGTCTGGGCCGTGTCTCAGTCCCAGTGTGGCCGATCACCCTCTCAGGTCGGCTACGCATCGTGGCCTTGGTGAGCCGTTACCTCACCAACTAGCTAATGCGCCGCGGGCCCATCTGTAAGTGACAGCCGGAGCCGTCTTTCAGTATTCCCTCATGTGAGGGAATGAATTATCCGGTATTAGCCCCGGTTTCCCGGAGTTATCCCAGTCTTACAGGCAGGTTGCCCACGTGTTACTCACCCGTCCGCCGCTGACCATCGGGAGCAAGCTCCCTCAAGTCCGCTCGACTTGCATGTATTAGGCACGCCGCCAGCGTTCGTCCTGAGCCAGGATCAAACTCTCCAATAAGAAGTGAGTGATTAGCTCATAAAATAAAACGTTGGCTCGTGAATCTCTATATAATAGAAGAAACACGATATTATTGTTTGTTGACGCTTGTTTGTTTAGTTTTCAAGGAACAAATTTTTGCGCGTCACTTCAAATGAAGCAACTTTTATATAATATCACTAACCGAACATGATGTCAACACTTTTTTATATAAGTAATTCGCATCATTTCGGAGCAACTTTTTAATAATAGCTTCTTTCGAGTTCCCCGTCAATACTTTTTTTAAAAGACATTCGTTTTAACCAGGATCGCTAAGCAGCTAAATAACTATATCACCACTCATCGCATGAAAACAATGGTAAATTTTCACATAGAGAAGGTTCCCTCCCAGCGGGAGAAGAACCGTCCCTCAAGCACCCATACTCATTTTAATATCCCCAAATACTCCGACCATGGACCGACATCGCTTCTATATCTTTTAGCCATCACCCTCACAATCTGGTTTATATGCGTCATATCATGGACCACCCACGTAGAAATAAGTTCCCTTGCCTTTACGGTCCCAAACTCGGGATGGATGCCAGTCGCTTCAAAATCCAGCCCAGACTCAGCCAGGTTTATTAATCGGCCTACCGTGTTCTGCCTGATGGCTTTGAATTCCTCCAGTTTTTCTTCAATAGGCCGGTCGGGGTTCTTCAAGTGAGCAAACCGGTCAAATGGCGGAAAAGCTCTGCTTTCCCTTTCCTGGAGGATGCAATCCAATCTCGGCATCCAATTGTTTTTGTCCGCTTCAATCAGATGGTCAACCACTTCTGAAGCATTCCAGGTTCCTTCCCCTTCATTGCACCCCAGCCAGTTCCCGGATAAGCCCGATAAAAAGAGTTCCAACGTTTTTGGCGTCCTCTCCAAAAGCTCGATGGCCTCATTCAGATTAAAATTCATATTTTAGCTTCCTCCTTTCTATAATATCCCCTGTTCATTTGTACTCCCTTGAGAAAACCAACTAGTTGATCATTCACCTCAACTGTGTTTTTCCCGATCCAAATCAGGTGACCCCAGGAATCCAGCAAACAAAGCTCCGATGATTCAATATGTTCAAAAGCATGGCACGCATGCTCGACCGGTACAGAACCATCATTCTTGCTATGCATAATCAACGCAGGGCAATTGACTGCCTGCAACTTTTCTACGTTAATCTCGTTTACTTGTTTCATGTCAATGAAGAATCCTTCGCCTGACCGTTGGCGGTTGTTCATCTTCCTTACTTCTTCGATGTCTCCCTCCACAATTCCCGCCTTTCCGTCTGCGTATGTCAGAGTGCTAAAGGATGGAAACATCTGTTTGAAAACGAAATTAGGAAAAAGGTTGTTCATGGTTGATATCATTTTCCAGGTATACTTTTCTATTCCCGGCCTGAAAAGGATTCTCGCTGCTTTGTATTCCCTGTCACCCGGCCTAAGCCATTCTTTCGTTACAGCTGACTGAAGTGTCAAGCTGGCGGCAAGCTCTGGACAGGCAGCAGCAAAATAAATGCCGCTTGGACCTCCAGCAGACATGGCTATGATATGCACTTTGCTAATATGTAAGTGGGAGAGCAATGCCGCATAATACTCGCTTGCGCTAGCAAGACTAACACCGATCTCCCTGGAAGTTCCCCCATATCCGGGCCTTGATGGAGTAATAATGAGGTAACCTCTCTCCATTAATGCCTGATAACCAAATTCCTCCAAACAGTTGGAATGCCCTCCATGCAAAACCAATATTGGCTCGCCCTTCCCAATAATCGAATACTCCATATCCAGACCATTATGCGTGAATACTTCTATTCTTTTCTCCAAGGCCCTATCCCCTTTTCACATATATATTCCGCTCTTCTTTTACTTCTACCTTTATCGTATTAGGCAATGGAGAAAAATGGAATACCAAATATAAAAAAGCAAGAAGTCGCCTCCTTGCTTTTCTTCCTATATTATTGAATTTGGTAATAGTCCATCGTCGATGTGGTTTCAAAACCGCATGATTTGTACAGGTTCAGGGCATTCGCATTTTCAGCGGCTACCTGCAGCATGACATTCTTTGCCCCTGCTTCTTTCAGCTTTTGGATCGCCATTAGCAGGATGGCTCTTCCATACCCATTGCGCCGGTGCTCCGGGACAACACCCAGCCCAAAAATGGCACCCAACTGGGAAGTCATCTGCAGATTTACTTTCCCCACTATTTCTCCATCTTTTTCAGCTAGATAGCAAGGCATCCCGCGCTTTTCCTCTTCTTCGGGCAGAACATGGATTTCCGCTTCCTCATTTGCATCTGATCTGCTGCCATTGAAATAGATAGCGTTTTGTCGGGCAATTTCCTTTGCATCTGCGTTGGCGGCTTTTCTAAAAGTAATACCCGCGGTCTCGTTTTGTGATTGGGGAAAAGCATCCTGCCTTAAAAACATTTCATATTCAGAATGAGCATATAGCGCCTGTTTTTTTGCGATGAACCTTTGCCCAGCCTCCGCTTCACGGTCGCACAATAGAAGCATGCTGTCTGAATTTCGCCGTTTCCATTCTTCGAGGACCAGCTCGCTTAATTTCTTAAAGACACCCTGTCTTCGATAATCTGGATGAACCATTCCGTTGACTTCCCACGGACCGCCAAAACGGCAAATGCCAATATAGCCAATTAGAGCTTGCCCATCAAAATACATAAATTCATTTACTTCTTTTATACCGCCCGCTCCGTCACGGCCAGCACCAAGCTTATAGTCCAGCTCAAGCTTTAGCGCGGTCTCGTCCTCCTGGATGCAGCGTTCCTGAAGCTGGCGGATCATTGCATAATCTTCCTGATCAATACTCTCTTTAAGCTTGATACACGGATATTGAATGGTTTTCATAGGCCGCACCTCGATCGATTCGTTAAAAACTGCGCAGGTAAAACTCACCCGGATTTTTCCACTTCCATTATAATTGTATGCCCAAGGCAGGATGGAGCACAAGAAAATTTTTATAGGATGCCGGCAATCAAAATCAGTTTATCTTCTATCCTTTACATACCTTAACCAAGAATTAAATATTTGAGTTCTCTGTCCATCGTTAGTAAACTGAAAAGTGAGATTGAAAGCGAAAGGCGGGATGGGATTGTTATTAGAAAAGATGAAGAATGTTGAGCTTACCGGACTAGATGGAATGCCTGTTTCCATTCATGATTTCCGCGGCAAGAATACGCTTCTGTTTATGTGGTCTTCCTGGTGACGGTGCCGGGAACAGCTGCCAGGCTGGCAGCAATTTTATGAAGAATTTAAAAATGAAGACTTTGAGCTTTTATCGGTATCTGTTGACCTTCAGGGGCCTGAAGTCGTATTGCCCTATACGGCTGATAAATCTTTCACAACTGTTGTAGACGCAGAAAATAACCTGGCTAATTTATTTGGGTTCAAAATTGTGCCGAATGGCATTTTTATTGATAGGGAAGGAACCATCCGCCTGCTGAAGCAAGGTTTCCACGTGACTAACCAAGACCATGTTGACGCTGTTAAAAAGCTGATCCGCGGTGAAGTGGAAAAAGTCGAACTGGAAGACCAGTATTACAATCCCTCTAATGCACCTAGCAGCTTGGAGCTTCAGCTTGCGCAAACAAAGTTCAAGCTGGGAATGGAATATTCCAAAAGGGGCGACAAAGAAGCAGCATTAAAAGAACTGGACGAAGCTTTGCTGCTCGATCCCGATAATTTCTTAATCCGTAAGCAGCGCTGGTATATCCGCCACCCCGAGAAATTCTCGCCGACCATCGATGTGGAGTGGCAGCAGCAAATCCTAAGAGAAGAAAAAGAGCGGGAAGCGCAGCAAAAAGGTCTGCAGTGCGGGCCCGAGGGCTGTGAAATTCCCGGAACAAATAAATAAAAAAAGCAAAAGCCAGCAAAATCTGGCTTTTGTTTTTTTAAAACTGAATCAACCCTTATTTTCCAATATCCTCATAATCCATTCTTTTAAATCAATCATTCTTTCATGTTGAGGTTCCAGTTCTGTGCCTGCTACAATCATGGGGAAAAACGAATCCTGCTTATGGAGGGATCCATGGGCAGCCCCGCCAACATGCGTAGGTGACCCTTCTCCCACAAATTCATATCCTGGTTTAGCATCAACGACAAGGTAGTTTCCTGAATGGGAATAAAAGGAGCTGTATAACCTGGCAAGTCCATCCGGATATTCGGTGAATGTTACTTGATTATTTTTATCTATCACCAATCCCAATATATTAACATTTCCTTCTATGGACCAAGTATGCCCATACGGATCGGTAAAGTCACCAACTGGCTTAAATGATAGACAGCCATTGGAATCTCCCGATATGACTTTTACTCTATCTCGTTCTCTCCAAGCGATATAGCCAATCCGCTGTTCATTCGAAAGCATCTTGGCAACATCCTCTAGCTTTATTTGCTGATTTAAAAGATAAATAAACGACATCCGTTCGTTCAGTCCAAGCACTATTTGGTCTTCATTCTTTACAGGTCCGCTGATCCTATGAATACGGTAATCCTTCAGCACCTTTCTTAAATCAATCAAAGCTTGTTCTTTATTATCTTTTATCCCTGTTTGGCCGCTATCTCCCATGACGATCCATACGGCATCCTTCAAGGCATCTTCCCATGCAGGATAGGAATTCAAGACTTCCTGCAGCTGTTTGTCTGCGTCTTCGATTCCTTTCGTTACATCCACCCCCTTTTTATGTACCAATTTATCGTTATCTGAAAAATACACTAAAGAATACGACGGAAGCCGATTCTGCTGGATTAAGTATTTCAGTTCTTGTGCAGCAAACTTGTCATTAAAGCCGAAGCCTTCCCACAGTTTGGTGTGTTTATTTTTAGAGTCAATTTTCGACAATAAACCGTAGGAAAAATAATTAGGACCTTTTATGGCTGCATCTTTTTCAATGAAGCCCAGTAAGCTTAACAGTCTCGGCACATTTAACGGCTTGTTATGATTGCCGCGGTAGACAAGTGTATTAATGGAGGCGGATGGCCCTTTTATTTCCTCATGGAGGGTTTGAACATTAGAGCTTAAATGGTTGTGATTTAAATGAAACAAACTTTCCTGCAAAACTTGTTTTACGCCTACTTTCATGATTTCCTGTTGAGCGCTCCCATAACTTATAAAACGTTTTTCATGAGCATCGAACCAGACAAGCGCAGGAATTTTATGTTGATCTGCATATGTCCCCGTCAATAAAGTACTGTCGATGACAACGGACATGGTTGGAAAGCTGCTGACCATCCTTGGATAATATCTCCCATTATTCATTAAAAATTGAAAGGCAGGCGCCTTCCCCTTTTGAATACTGGACTGTAACGCTTCATCCATGATTGAGTCAACAATAATCATAACGACAGGCCTAGAGGAAAGTTGGTGAGGCTGATTGAGTTGGCTTGGTTGCTTATTAGGCGACTTTATTAACACATAAGAGAGTATCCCTAGTACAATGACTAATAATAAAGGAAATAAAAATTTCATCATAAATCTTCCACCCCCTTCGTGAAGCACTTGTTATATTATTTATCTCAAGTATTATCAAACCTTTGTATCTATGTTTTTCCATCAAAGCAAGAATTATGAGTGTTAAACTTGATAACGCAGGAAATGAAAAACGGCCTGCAAACTTTGCAGGCCGTTCTATGTAATCAAATCCCTTATCCTTGCACTATCCAGCCCCTAAAATGAGGCACGAGAACCGCCCCCATGCTTGGCTGCTACAACCAGTCCACTTTCTACCTGTACCTTTACGAGCTTTTGAATCGGGATGAAATGGTAATTCAGCTCGTTTTCGAGGGCTTCACAGTATTCCTTTAAAAATTGCTGGCCTTTTTCATGGGCCTCTTTCACCACAAGGATGGCCCCCTCGTCCCTGTTCCCACTTCCCTGAAGCCGTTCCAATTCATATTCGCAGGCCCGGACCGTTAACCCAAGGTACAGCCCATTGTAAAACTTGGCTGCATAAAGATTGTCAAACACCTCCGCCACCTTTGCGGGCTGTTCGAACTCAAGTGTGCTTTCCGCCCAGCTGATTTTCGCTTCGCTGCCGCCAAGGACATTCTGGACCACTTCATCCACCAGCTTGACAAACGGATTTCCGTCCGTAATAAAGGAACGAACTTCTCCCAGCAGCTTATCAAGAAGGCCAAAATGTGCCTGGGACATTTCCACGCTCTGCAAAATAGCCTCTTTCCTGGTCATATCACTCTCGCTCATGTCCTCAATGCGGGAATCAAAAAAATAAGGAAGCTCTGTCAGCAGCGTCACGCAATCCGTCGATACCCTGGAGGCATAATCCGAACTGGATGTGCCATTGTTGATCATTGGCGTTTCACCGGTAAACTGTTCGATGAAATCATACGCCTGGCCTATGCTCATCGTTTTAAAAATCGCAGGAGAAAACTTGGTGATAAACGGCTCCTCCGGCTCTCCCAGGTTCAGTGGAATTTCCTGCCTTACCGCGGAATTCCTCAGATCCTCATACAATTCAGGCAAGTCGCGGGAGATATACCAATAGGCCCCGCCAAACCCGGCATTGTGAAGCGAATACACAAAATCTGGTTTTATTTCTTCCATTAAACTCATTAAGGCTCGCGTTTCCGGAAGCGGCTCATGAAAATGCAATTCCTTGTGATCGACCGGAAATGTCCATTCCACCTGTTCGTATCCGATTGGCCGAAAGTAGTTTCTTGTGTAGTTATAAATATTGAACGGTCCCTTGAACCAGTTTTCATTAAGGCGCACACCATCCGGGTCGATGCATTTGATCATATACCAGGTGAAGCCCAGTTCTTCACGCAGCTCATCGTTTTCCGCCAAGGCATGGGAAAAGTACTCCAGTGTCATCGCTCCAATCGGTTCATTAGGATGCGGGCAGGCAAAGCAAAGCGCCTTCTTCGGCCCATCCCCGATTTTCATCGCCAAAATCGGATGGCCATTCCGGGAGGTGCCTGCCTCAAACAGTGATACCACGCCGGGAAACTCCTCAGCCAGTTTTCTGCTGCTTTCATCCAGCTCCTCTACCGTCAGAAAGCTTTGATAATCGGGTACCTGGTCTACAATATATTGAAATTTCATCACACGTGTTCCTCTCAGTTTCTACTTGGTTTTTATGAGCAAATAAACAAAATAGGGCGCACTTAATATCGATACAATAATCCCAACCGGAATCTGGGTGGGCGCAAGCAAGGTCTTGCCTATCGCATCCGACACCATCAGCAGCAAAGCCCCCAGCAGCACGGATACCGGAATGATGTATTGATGCAGCGGCCCCATTATCTTTCTGGCGATATGCGGGATGACCAGCCCCAAAAAGGCAATGCCTCCGCCCGCTGCGACGGACGCACCTGCCAAGGCAACGGCAACGAACAGCAGGAGCCGCCTTTCTCCCTCCACACTTGTGCCCAATCCTGAGGCCACTTCATCCCCAAGGTTCATGACATTCAAGGAACGTGCCTTGGACATAGCGTAGGGAATTAAGATCAGCATCCACGGCAATAAAGCCAGGACGAAGCTCCAGTTGGCGTTCCAGATATCCCCTGTCAGCCAGACGGTTGCCTGCCGGAAATCCTGCGGATCCATTTTCAACTGGAAGATGGTCAGAAACGCCGCGAATCCGGCGTTCACTCCAATCCCGACAAGCACGAGCCTGATCGGGTTCACCCCCTGCTTCCACGCCAAGGCATATATGATGAGCGCAGCGGCCACCGCTCCCATCAGGGCCGCAAATGGCATCATAAACACGGAAAGAGAGCTTGCAGGATCCAGCTGATTTTTAAAAAAGTAAAGAAACAGAACAACCGCCAGGCCGGCACCTGTGTTGATGCCCAATATTCCCGGATCGGCCAGTTCATTTTGCGTGATTCCCTGCAGGATGACGCCGGATACGGCCAATCCTGCCCCAATCAGAAGCGCCAGCACAATTCCCGGAAGGCGGAAATCAAACAAAACAAGCTCTTGCCGCGCTGTTCCCTGGTTCAGAAGCGTTTTGACAACATCCCCAGGTGCAATTTGGATAACACCTGAGCTTAAGCTGATAAAAAACATCACGACAATCAAAGCCAGTAACAGGACGCTTACGAAAAACAATTTTTTCTTTTTTTTCACTTCAAGCTGATTCATGATTTGCCACCTCCGCTGCCGCGCGCTAAATAAAGAAAGAAAGGAACTCCAATTAGGGAGGTGATCGCTCCCACCGGTGTTTCAAAGGGAGCATTGACAAGCCTTGACACCAGATCGGATAAAACCAGCAGCAGCGCTCCAAACAGAATGGACGTCGGGATGATCCACCGGTAATCCGTCCCGATAATAAACCTTGCAATATGGGGAACAATGAGTCCGACAAAGCCGACAGCACCGGCGACCGCAACCGCCGCGCCTGTCAGGATAAGGATGGAAACAATTCCAAGCACTTTGATCAGCATGTTATTCTGCCCCAGCCCTGTGGCAATGTCTTCACCCAGACTAAGCACGGTGATCGATTTTGCTATCGAGAGGGCGACAAGCAGGCCGATTCCGCCCGCAATTACCAATATCTGTACAGAGTTCCAGCTGGTTCCATCCAGGCCCCCCGCCAGCCAGAATCCCATTTCTTTTTCCAAATTAAAGTGGAGGGATATTATAGAAGAAATCGACCGCAGCATCGTTCCGATCGCCACCCCTGCCAGAGCCAATTTTACAGGCGTCAGGCCGCTGGCTGAGAGCGATCCCACCATGAACACAAGGGCCACAGCCAATCCAGCTCCAATAAATGAAGAACCGATCATGCCTGCGCCCGTGACACCAGGAACAAACGCCATCATCAGCACAAGCGCAAACGCCGCTCCATCGGTCACTCCCATAATCGAAGGAGAAGCCAGCGGATTCCGCGTCATTCCTTGCATGATCGCACCAGACACCGCCAGGAAAGCGCCGACAAAAGCGGCGGACACTGCCCGCGGCAGACGCAATTCCTGAATCACATGATGCGAAGTCACTTCCGGGTCAAATTGGAATACCGCCTGCCAAACCGTTTTAAAGTCAATGTTGGTCGTCCCGTATGATACAGAAAGGCCCACTGAAAAGATCAAGGCGATCAAAGTTAACATATTGATAATGATTTTAGTCGTATTGGAATGATGTATGAAGGACCGCATCTTTCTCTCCTGTTCACATAAGTTCTTTAAACTGTCAATAAATAATTTAGAATATAATTGACTGGATAATTGAAAATGATTATCATTAACATGGAAATTATAACATAAAGGAGATTAGCATATGAAAATGAATGTGAATTTTCGCCGACTTTTTCCCACTATAATCATCGGGTTATTGGTGCTTATTATCGCTGCCTGCGGAAACAATGATTCCTCCCCTGAAACGGAAAACGAAGAAGGAACCGGGAACAAGGAAGTGACCCTGGATTCAGCGATGGGAGAAGTGACCATTCCTGCCAATGCCGAAAAGATTCTTGCTCCCTACCATGAGGATGCGCTTGTGGCACTGGGCGTTACCCCTGTAGCCAAGTGGGCCATTGGACAAAGCGTACAGAACTACTTGGAAGAAGACTTAAAGGATGTTCCTCCAATCGAATGGAATGTTCCGGTTGAGCAAGCATTGAGCCATGAGCCCGACCTTATTATTTTACAAAATAATATGGACAGTTACGAAGGTTCTTTTGAAGATTATAATAAAATTGCCCCTACTTATTTGATGACAGAAGAAACCGTCAAAGACTGGCGCAAGCAGATTGAAACCTTCGGAACCATTCTTGGCAAAGAGGAAGAAGCGAAAAAGCTTTTGAGCGACTACGAAGCCAAGGTAGAAGAAGCACGGAGCCAATTGGAGGAAGCCCTTGGCGATGAAACAGCAGCTGTTATTTGGGCAGCGGGAAATCAGTTCTACTTGTTTGAACAAGATCGCCACAGTGCGGAAGTTCTGTACTCCGAGCTTGGAGTCAAGCAGCCGGCGCTAGTCCAGGAACTGGGTGCAGCAGATGCGGCATCATGGAACCCAATTTCGGTCGAGAAGCTTTCCGAGCTTGACGCCGACCATGTTTTCCTTTTGGCTCTCGAGGGCGAACAAGGAATCCAGACGCTTGAAGACAGCGCCGTATGGCAAAGCACACCGGCAGCTAAAAACGGAAACGTCCATATCATCAATGACCCAAGCAATTGGACAAACAAAGGGCTAATTGCTTCCCAGAAGACGATTGAGGATGTTTTAAACGCCGTCGGAAAATAAAATTCTTTTTAAGAACTGTCCATCACCTGTCTGTGATGGACAGTTTTTTTATATTCCATGTTGTAAATGTGTCTATTTCTTTAAATGAAAACGATTATCATTGACTGTATCGGTAATTCCCTCTACAATAAAGTTATAAATTTTCGTGCTTACTTGAAGTATTCCGCTCGCGCACAACGAAAGGAGAGACTCCAATGCATTCATTGTCTGCAAAGGATCTAACATTGAGCTATGGTGACACCATTATCATTGATAATTTGGATATAGAAATTCCCAAAGGCGAGATAACGGTTCTCATCGGGGGCAATGGCTGCGGGAAGTCCACCCTGCTGCGTTCCTTGGCGCGTTTGCTGAAGCCAAAAAGCGGAAATGTGCTTTTAAATGGCGAAGAAATTGCCAGGATGAAAACGAAGGACATCGCCAAAAAGCTGGCCATCCTGCCGCAAAGCCCCGTTACGCCTGAAGGATTGACGGTATATGAGCTTGTGAAGCAAGGGCGCCATCCATACCGCTCGATGATGAAGCAGTGGTCAAAGGAAGATGAAAATGCCGTTCAACAGGCGCTTGAATCAACCAACATCCAGCACCTGCAGGACCGTGCGGTGGACTCCTTGTCAGGCGGACAGCGGCAGCGCGCCTGGATTGCCCTGACACTCGCCCAGCAGACCGATATCATTTTGCTGGATGAGCCTACCACCTATTTGGATATGACGCATCAAATCGAAATCCTCGATTTATTGTTTGACCTGAACGAGCAAAAAGGCCATACCGTCGTCATGGTGCTTCACGACCTAAACCTTGCCAGCCGGTACGCACACCATATGGTGGCCGTAAAAGATAAAAAGATCTACGCACAAGGCAGACCAGAAGACATCATCACCTGTGAATTGGTGCAGGACGTTTTCAATATGAAATGTAATATTTCCTGCGACCCGATCTTTGGCACGCCCGTGTGTGTCCCGCACGGAAAAGGACGCTCAGTACGGCAGCAAAGACAGGCTGCAATCGTCTAAAAAGAAACACTGTTTCCATTAGCTGAAATTTATTCAGCTTGCGGAAGCAGTGTTTTTGTTTACTGGCATAAGCCCCGCTTAATGCCGCGGCATCCCTGTATTAAAAAAAGAAGCACGAAAACCGTGCTTCTCCTGAATCCTACCCCCTGGAATTGCCGAATCCATCCAGTTCAATTCATACCCTGCTGCTTCCCCCCCTCAGCCACCTTCTTCACCCGCTCCAAAAACTCAACGACCACTTTATCGGAAGCAAACACTAAAAACAATTTCAAGAACCATTTTAACGGCTTATTGGTCACTGTGTATTGAAAGGACGTCTTCTCCTCGTTCAATTTATGTAATTCATATAAAGCAGTTATCTCAAACATGTGTGCGAGTGTGAAACCTACTTTTAGCATTTTGTGTTCAGGCTCAGCCAAATACTCCAGTGTTTCCACATCATACTCTTCCAAGCGTTTACCTTCCTTGTATTTTTGGCGGTAAATGCTTCCCACCTTTCCTTCCGTTATTTTTACAGGCCTGTTTTCAACGACATTCGGCATGATTTGCTGCATCTGCTCCAGAGAGCCGTTTAAAAGCGTCCAGATCTGTTCAATTGGGGCATTGATTTCGATTGATTTCGTCCATGTTTTCATTGCCTAACCTCCATTGATATTCCATCATATCTTACCAATTATAGTAAGACTCTGTGATCATTCATAGGTTATTGAACAAGCCTCTTGCATTCTTTTTCATATATATAAGTATCTCATTTTAAAAGGGGGGGAAGAACGTGAAAAAAAGATATTTACCCAAGAGGCGCATGAAAGGATTATGCATTCGGGGATACAGGTATTGCGGGCCGCGCTGCAGTGGTCCAGGCAGCCCGGTAAATGCTGTGGACGCCTGCTGCAAAGCACATGATGAGTGCTTGAACGGCTCTGAATCCCGCTGCCGCTGCGACCGCAGGCTGATCGATTGCCTGAGAAGCCATGTCGACAAGCTTGGTGAAGAAGGACGAACAGCCAGGTTAATTTCTAATTATATGAAACTGCAAACACTTGTCACTTGTTCTTTTTGCAACCACAAATAGCACTTGCCATGGCATCCAGCAAGCGGCTTTTATGTCGCTTGCTGTACATATATATTGCAAGTTATTAAAAATAAAAAACGAGGGAAAATTCCCCCGCCTTATTCCCCACGGTCTTTTCAACCAATTGATTCACATTTGACAGCTCCGCAAACGGCTGGTAATTCTTCCCCGAGATCATTGATTAATCTGAAAATACTAATATTTATTTCCAAAAAACCAACTACCCTTTTCATCTAAATTATCTAACAAAGGCGCATAAAGTGATTTTATCGTATGAGAAAGGGTTTGGGAACAAGATTCTTTCGTTTATCCACCAGAGCGTTTTGAAGCACCAGAACCGTCCCCCTGCTCTATTTTCTGATTCCTGTTTCTTCGGCGAGTTGAGTGTAGTGCTGGGTTTCTGCTTTGACTGCTTTGGTGAAGTCTTCCGAGTTTAGGTAGGCTGGGGTCAGTTTTATTTTTTCAATCTGTTCAAGGAATTGTTCGTCTTGCTGCATTTTTTCAACGGCCTGCTCCCATTTTTCAATGATTTCATCAGGAGTGCCGACGGCAAAGGACAATCCGGTCCACCATTTGACAGTGAGCCCTTCAAAGCCTTCCTCTTCTACAGTAGGGACGTCAGGGAAGAGCGGACTTCTTTCCTCCGATTGGACGGCAAGAACTTTGATTTTACCTGCCTCCACTAGCGGGGCGAGTTCACCCGCTGCATGGACAGCAAGGATGACATGCCCTCCGGCCACTTTGGCTGCGGAATCTGAGGCACCCTCGGATGAGACCATGGAGGTTTTCTTATAGTCGACCCCGGTTGATTTCAGCCATTCCGCCACCCCGAACGAGGAGAAGCCTGCTGGACCGACACTCGCCCAGGTCAGCTTTTCAGGGTTGGCTTTGACCCAGTCTGTAAATTCTTTGAAGCTGTTCCACTGGGCATCGGCCTTGACCGCATACACCAGGGCCCCTTCTGCTACTTTGGCGGCCAGAATGTGATCTTTGCTCGTCATCGATGGGTTGGAATTTCCTGCTTCATACATCGTGGTGGAGGAATTATTGTTCATAAGAACCGTATACCCATCCGGTTTTGCTTCTTTCAACGCATATTGGGCCCCAATCAATCCCCCGCCCCCGGGTTTGTTGGTCACCACAATCGACTCTCCCCACTCTTTGCTGAGATACTCGGCAACCGCGCGGGCAGACAGGTCCACCCCGCCTCCTGCCGCGAATGGCACTACAAGCTCAATCTGCCTTTTCGGGTAATCGTCTGCTGTTTCTTGCTTCGAACCTGTGGAGCATCCCGATAAAACCATTGCCGACAATAACAAAACTGAAAGCATCCATTGTACTTTTTTCATCATCGTCCCTCCCTGTTTAAGAAAACTCTGCCTGTTCTCCCGTTTCTTGCAAAATTCTGTTTTTTGTCCTTTTCATCAGGAAAATGGACAAACCCAAAAAGATGACTGCAAAAATCAGAATCGTTAAGGAAATCGGCCGTTGGATGAAAATGGCCAGGCTTCCCGACGACATTTCCATGGATTGAATAAACGAGCTTTCGATTTTCGGGCCAAGAACAACACACAACACAAACGGGATGATGGGCCATTTGTATTTATGGAACAAGTAGCCGAGCACACCAAAGACGGCGGCGACAACCACATCAAACAGGCTGTTCCGCACCGAATAGGCGCCGAGGATGCTGATCAGTAAAATGATGGGCGCAAGGATGCCAAACGGGACTTCGGTCAGCTTCGCCCATAACCCTACAAGCGGGAGATTCAGCACGAGCAAGATGACATTGCCGACAAACATGCTGGCGATAATGAGCCAGACGATGTGGCTGTTTTGTTCAAACAGGACAGGGCCCGGGGTTAATCCATAAATCATCAGCGCCGCGAGCAAAACAGCCAGCGGCGGGGAGGCTGGAATCCCCAGTGATAGCAGGGGAATGAACCCGCCGGAGCTGGTGCCGTTGTTGGCGGATTCAGGACCGGCCACTCCTTCGATCGCCCCTTTCCCGAATTTCTCGGGATGCTTCGAGACTTTCTTTTCCAGATCGTATGATAAAAACGAGGTGATCGTCGCCGATATCCCAGGAAGAATGCCAAGGAAAAAGCCTAGAAAGCTCCCTCTCATAATGGGCATGAAGCTGACACGCAGATCGTCTTTATTGGGATAGACGCCTTTTATTTTGATCCGCTCCTTCACATGCCTCTTCTCCTCCAGCCCCTTGAGGACCTCCGATATCGCGAAAAGGCCGATGATCATGCTCACCATCTCGAAGCCGCCCAAAAGGGACGTGAACCCATAATCAAACCTCGGAATTCCCGAAGTGGCGCCAATGCCGACAAAGGCAAACAGGAAACCAAACAAACCCATGATGAACGATTTTTTAAACGAATAGCCTGTTAAGTTGAACAGAACGAGTAAGGCAATCAGCATTAACGTAAAATATTCAGGCGGCCCGAACTTCAATGCCTGATCGGCAAGGATGGGGGCAAAGAGGACCAGGCCAAGCAATCCGATGATGCCCGCAATGAAAGACCCTATTGCCGCGATGCCGAGAGCTGGCCCGGCACGGCCTGCCTGTGCGAGCGGATAGCCGTCAATCGTCGCCGGCACGGAAGAAGATTCCCCCGGGATGTTCATTAAAATGGCCGTGGTTGAACCGCCATACATCGAGCCGTAATAAATTCCAGCCATCATGATCAAGCCTTGGGCTGGTTCCAGGACGGTCGTGACCGGTAAAAGGATGGCAATTGCCGATGTGGGTCCGAGGCCCGGGAGCACTCCGACCAGAGTGCCCAGCAGCGAGCCGATCACCACAATCAGAAGATTGAACGGAGTCAAAACTTCACTGAGTCCATTCAACAAGTATCCAATCGATTCCAATGGCTCCCCTCCTTCTAGATGTCAAAAATTCCGCTGGGGACCGGGGTTTTCAGCAGGACAATGAATATTGCATAAAGAACAGCTGTCATGATTATGCCGAAGAGGATGGAAAACAGCCAACGGTACTGGCCAATCATTTTTACCAGCGCGATCGACACTGCCAGGGTGCTGACAGTATAGCCTAACCAGGAGATTAGATAGCAGTATAGAAAAATGAGTGAGATGGTGAGAAGCAGTGTAATGCGGGTTTTCCCAGAAGGAAACTGTACTTTTCTCTCGTCCTCCGCCCGCTCGAAATACAAACTGATGCCAAACAGGACCAGAAGCAGGCCGATCATGCCGGGAAGAGCATGGTCGCCCGTTAATAAATGCCGGCTGTAGGAATAGAGCTTGCTTGCTTCATACAAGGACAACAATCCGAACAGAACGGCAACAGACCCGCCAACCTTTTTCTCGGTAAAAAGCCTGCTGGCCATTTCATCCCCCCCTGTCTTTGGGCAAAAAAGGCCCTGCAACGTTTAATTCACTATCAAACGAAGCAAGGCCTTTATCACCCTCGATACCATCCACTATAGTAAAAAATACTATGCGGAGAGGACGCTTTTTATCACTATGTTATGGAAGCAAAGGGACGGTTCTTCTGCTTCCTTTTTATTGATTTCCTTTTTTCACCCATTCGGCAACCGTTACGGTGCGCTTTGCCTGATGCTTAACAGCACCCTCTACGTCTTCAATCATCTTTCCGTCCTGGCCAACCGTTACACTTGTGCCATACGGGTTGCCGCCTGCCCCGAACAATACTGGATCAGTATAGCCCGGTGTCGCGATAATCGCTCCCCAGTGCATCATCGATGTATACAAGGACAGCAGTGTCGCTTCCTGGCCGCCGTGCGGGTTTTGGGCTGAAGTCATCGCGCTGACGACTTTGTTGACAGTCTTGCCGCTGGCCCATAGTCCGCCCTGAGTATCAAGGAACTGTTTCATTTGCGATGGCATGTTTCCGAACCTTGTAGGTACGCTGAAGATCAGTGCGTCCGCCCATTCAACATCTTCTGAAGTAACTACCGGTACATCTTTTGTTGCTTCGACAGTCGCCTTCCATGCATCATTGCCCTCAATCACGGATTCAGGAGCCAGTTCTTCCACCTTGAAGATTTTGACCTCTGCTCCCGCTTCTTTTGCTCCTTCCGCTGCCCATTTTGATAGCTGATAGTTTGTTCCACCCATACTGTAGAAAATTACTGCTACATTTACATTTGACATGTCTTCAACCTCCTTGGTAATTGGGGCTCCAAATAGATTTGGAACCATTCATATCTCTCTACCCCACTATTGGGTCATCTATTCCGCAAATATCTCCGTTTCAAGATATTTGTTAAACTTTTAACTTTAAAGTCTACTATGAATAACTAGAAACAGTCCCCTGGTTTTGAAAATATTGTATAATAGATGAGACATTAGATAAATTACCTGGAGGAAGTGCTGCGATGGAGATGTTGAAAGAGATTAGGGTCGGCGGGGTCGATTTAAAATGGGATTTGACCACGGGAAAAGTCCTGTTCGAAGGTGGAGATGTCGTCTTTTTTTGGATTTCTGCCATGAAGACATTTTTTGATACCATCCGGGATATTTCCGGCCTTGAGGCTACCAATCTAGTATTGGAAACCACTGGCTTTCGTCAAGGATTAATTGTCGGCGAAGGGTTCAAGGAAATGAAACATATTGATTCTTCCAACGTGGTGGACTGGCTTTCCAGCACGTACGCTCCAGCAGGCTGGGGAAAAGCGGAAATCATTGAAATAGATAAAGAAAAAGGCTCCTTTACGCTCAGGATCCAAGATGACTGGGAATACAAACTGAATGCGTTGAGTAACCAAAAAAACAAGGGTATTTTTGTACCCTCCCATTACGCAGGGGTCCTTACCGGCCTGTTTGGCAGGACGTTTTGGTACAAGGTCCTTCAATATCAGGACGAGGACAATCCATATAGTGTAATCGAATACTTCCCTTCGGAAATGGACATTGAACAAAATATCCACGAGCTTTCCAGAAGGCAGGAAGCACAGCATATCCGGGATCTGGAACAAGTTGTCGAGGAAAAAACCAAGATGCTGCAAAAGTTGGTAAAAGAGCTTTCATCTCCAATTATACCGGTCCTGGAAGGGATCATCGTTGTCCCGATGATTGGCAGCTATGATGAAGAAAGAGCCGAAGACCTGATCACTAATACGCTCAATCAGCTTCCAAAGCATCAAGCAAATTACCTCTTGCTCGATCTAACGGGACTTAACAAGGAAATCTCCCAGCATACCGCTGCCCTGATTGACAAATTGGGTTCCGCAGCCAGGCTCCTTGGAACCGAAGTCATTTTGGTGGGCATATCAGCTGAACTAGCGTTGATCATTTCCCAAACCTTGATCGACTTGAAAAAATATGAATGCCTGCAGACCCTTCAGCATGGCATCTATTATGCTCTTGGAAAAAGCGGGAGAAGAATAGTATAAAAAATGAG
Source organism: Mesobacillus campisalis (assembly GCF_000986785.1). Taxonomy (GTDB): domain Bacteria; phylum Bacillota; class Bacilli; order Bacillales; family Cytobacillaceae; genus Mesobacillus_B; species Mesobacillus_B campisalis. The sequence continues at coordinate 18,374 of NZ_LAYY01000014.1, forward strand.
CTGCCAGGCTGCATGGCGGCTCTTATTTTATTTGGAAGCTTTGCATCAGGGTTGTCCTCGTTCGTTGGATGGCTCGATGCCCTGGATTATTTGTCGATTACCCTAGTTTATTTTCCAATTTTGCAGTTTTATTTTCCAATTTGCCAAGTTCATTCGCCGATACTCGCTCTTTATTTGCCAGTTTCCTATTTTTATTTGCCAGAGTGTTATTCTATTGTCCGATTTGACACGCCTATTGTCGGGTTTCGCGATTTTATTTGCCGTTTTCCCACTTCTATTTGCCGCACCATTTTCAGTTGTCCAGTTTGACACTCCTATTGTCGGGTTTCCCGCTTTTATTTGCCGTTTTCCCACTTCTATTTGCCCAACCATTTTCTATTGTCCGGTTTGACACTCCTATTGTCGGGTTTCGCGTTTTTATTTGCCAATTTCCCGCTTTTATTTTCCGATCTCACCGCTCTATTTGCCGCCGGCACTTTCTATGGTCTGGCTCCTACCTCCGCACACAACTAAACCAAAGAAAAAGCGCAAATGTCCTGGAACATTTACGCTTCGCTCACCAAACTGGAATGATCCTCATTCAATATTAAAATAACCTGTCGTCCCGCCAACCAAAAGGGCTAGCACAATCACCAGCGCCGGGTGCCATTTTAGCTTCTCGAGTGCCAGGTAGCTTCCGGCCAACATCAGAATCGTATAAACCGCTCCAAGACTGAAGACCGCATCCTGGGCGAATTGAAAGGTCATGACCCCGAGCAGGACGGCGATGACCGGCCGAACTATGCTTGATATTCCTTTTACCTGCGGCTTATCTTTATGCTTAAGCAGGAAAGCCATCAAAATCAGCATCAAGATAATCGATGGAGCAACCGAGGCGAACAACCCCACCAGGGCGCCGAGGACCCCGCCCTCTGCATAGCCGATGTATGCCGCCATTTTGGTGGCAATTGGACCTGGCAGTGCATTCCCCGCCGCCAGCACTTCACTGAATTCCTGGGTCGACATCCATTCATAGTTGCCGACCACTTCGTTTTCAATCAGGGGTATCGAAGCAGGCCCCCCTCCATATCCAAGGATGCCTGGAATAAAGAAAGCCAAGAATATTTGCCAGTAAATCATGCTAGGACACCTTCCCTTTCCCAAACGGCAGCAGCACATAAAGAATAAGAACCAAAATGACGATGGCTGGGTGAATATTGAAAACCTCTGTTACCAGAAGAGAGGCCAGAATAAGCCAAACCCCTTTTACCCAGCCAAGGGTCTCGCCCGATTTTTTGACAAAGTCCCATGTCATCGTTGCCAGCATGACCGCCACCACCGGCACGACGGACGCGGACATATGCTGTACCCATGGAATGTCTTTGTATTGCTGCAGCAGCTGGAGCAGGAAAATCATCATCAACGCGGTCGGCATGACCGTTGCGAACAGTCCATTAAGGCAGCCGATCACCCCGCCGACGCGGTAGCCGATATACCCGGCCATTTTGGTCGCAATCGGGCCCGGCATCGTATTGGCAATCGCCAGTGTGTCGGCAAACTGCTCTTCATCCATCCATTTATAGTTCTTGACGGTTTCCTGATGGACAAGCGGGATCGAAGAAGGGCCGCCGCCAAATCCCAGGATTCCGACCCGGAAAAAGGCCAGGAAAATAAGCCACTGAGTTCTCCATACCAGGCGTGGTTTCGGAGCCGGATCCATCCCCGGTTTTTCCTTGGCTGCCGGCGTTACCAAGCTGCAATAGCTCCATCTGTCCGTGATTCGGTGCCGCCTTGCAGTACTCCGGTTTCAGGGTTTCTCCAGATGATCTGCCCACGCCCAAAGCTTCCTCCATCTGGAGTCACATGTATTTCATGGCCTTTTCTTGCCAGGCTTTGGATGAGATAGTTAGGAAACTCAGGTTCAACATGAACGCTTTTCCCTTTTACCCACTGCCATCTTGGCATATCCAGTGCCGCCTGTGGATTCAGCAGGTAGTCAACCGTATTCGTCACTACCTGGAAATGGCCTTGCGGCTGCATGTATCCGCCCATGACCCCGAACGGCCCGACCGGCTTTCCATCCTTGGTTAAAAATCCCGGAATGATTGTATGATACGTCCTTTTGCCTGGCTTCAACACATTCGGGTGCTTTTCATCCAGCGAGAAATCGGCTCCCCGGTTTTGAAGGGAGACTCCTGTTCCGGGAATGACGATGCCTGAACCAAAGCCCATGTAATTGCTTTGAATATAGGAAATCATATTTCCTTCTTCATCCGCCGCCGCGAGGTAAACGGTGCCGCCTTTAGGCAGTTCATATGGCTGCGGATCCATTGCTGCATCGGCGATCACCTTGCTGCGCATTTGAGCATACTCCTCTGAAAGCAGTTCTTCCGTTGATACTGGCATTTCTTCCGGCTCAGTAATAAACGCCTGGCCATCTGTAAACGCAAGCTTCATCGATTCAATCTGCTGGTGAAGCGTTTCCGCATTCTGCCATGCAGGAAGCGATAGCTTTTCAAAAATGTTCAACGCCATCAAGGCGACCATTCCCTGGCCGTTTGGCGGAATTTCCCACACATCATAGCCCCTGTAGTTGGTGGAAATCGGGTTCACCCATTGCGGCTCGTATTTGCTTAAATCGCTCTTTGATAAGAAGCCGTTATGCTTTTTCATAAAATCATCGATTCTGTCCGCCAGCTCGCCTTCATAGAAAGAACGCGCATCGGTTTCAGCAATCGCTTTTAAGGTAAATGCATGGCCTGGCGATTTCCATACTTCACCGATTTCCGGTGCTCTTCCGTCCGGCGCAAAGGTTTCGAACCAGGATTCAAATTCTTCGGAAGTGAAATCTTGCTTGAAATTATTGTAGGTCATTTTCCAATAATTACCTAATATTGGTGTTAACGGATAGCCTTCTTCCGCATAGCGGATGGCTGGTTTTAGGGTTTGTGCCAACGGCAGACGGCCAAACTTCCTTGCCAGAGCTGCCCATGCTGCAGGAACACCCGGAACGGTAACGGGCACCACTCCATGAACGGGCATTTTTTCATGCCCCATATTTTTTACTGCTTCAACCGAAATCGATTCTGGTGCCGGACCAGAAGCATTCAAGCCATGCAGCTGATCCTTTGCCCAGACCAGGGCAAATGCGTCGCCGCCGATTCCGTTAGACGTAGGCTCAACTACCGTCAACACCGCTGCGGTTGCAATCGCGGCATCAATTGCATTTCCGCCTTGCTGCATGATTTCCAGCCCCGCCTGAGCCGCCAATGGCTGTGAAGTTGCCACCATGCCTTTTTTTGCGAAAACCGTATGGCGTTTTGATGGAAAGGGATGTTGCAGGTAATCCATAGGTACTCCTCCTTTTTGCAATACCGAGTTTAGCAGTTCATTTGAACAATTGTTAATATTTCTCCGGGATATAATTACGAAATGTTTTAAATATTATAAAATCGATTATAAAATATATAGACCAATAAATCTATATAATTGAACATTTTTACATTAAACTCTTTGATTTTTATCCTTATCGAAATTAATACTTCAATTTTACGTTCGAAATGTCAACAAACTTGATTATTTATAAATTATTTGGTTGCCAAATTACTAAATCGCCATCCAGACATTTCGGAAAGCAAAAAAACTCACCCGGCATGGATGAGTTTTTTATTCACATTATAGTTTTAACCCGCGCCTGCTTTTAAATCTTCTCAGGAGGATTTGGCTATCAACACGCGTAATCCCTTCAAGCGCGTACAGTTCCTCATTAATGAAGCGCTCCAAAGCCTGAAAATTGTCGACGAGGACATGGGTGTGCAGCGTGGATGGGCCCGTCATTTGATAACAGCTGGCGACATTGGGATTTTCCGCAAGAGCCTCTGCCACCTTAACGAGGGAGCCGGGATCACAATCGATATTGAAGAAAGCTGAAACTTCCTTTCCAACCTTGCTGCTGTTGATGACGACGGTAAACTGTTCGATTACGCCTTCGTCCATCAGCTTGTTTACCCGCTCACGGACGGCAACTCGGGATAAACCAAGATCCTTGGCAATATCCACATAAGATGCCCGGCCGTTTTGCATGAGCAGGTCCAATATCTTCCGGTCAATGTGGTCCATTCCGCCCTCTCCTTCCCTATTCCAACTAACCGTATTATAAAGGAAAACTCTCCATAATGGAATGAGTTAATGCAGCAGGATTGCCGCATTGTAGGTTAAAGAGAGGTACGGCTTACATAAGGGAAGCTTCCCCGGTTAAATGCGGCCCAGTTTTGGAGTTGGGCGGCTCCCAATCATGAAGCAGCAGAACCCCTGCATCATCGGCCGCAGCATTTTTTATATTTTTTCCCGCTGCCGCAGTGGCATGGTTCGTTGCGGCCGGTTTTTTTCCCGGATTGGATGCTGGAGGGTTTTTCCGTTCTTTTTTCCCGCAATTCGAGCGGGGCGTATCCTTTCAAGTCCCACTTCCTTGTGTTGTTCACCAGGGTGACAACACGGTCTGCCAGCTCCTGAAAGGTTTCCATACTGTCAACTTCCAGTACACTTTCCAAAAATTCCATTACTTCATTCATGCCTTCGCTAGACTTGGCGATGAACGCACACTTGGAGACGATGCTGTCCGCCTCTTCTTTTGTCATTTCGAACTCGGTATGTAAATAGTAAACTAAAGTAGTGTAACTCTGGCTGCGCTCGACATAACCGGGTTCCGCCGCTTTTAGCAGCTGGCTTCTTGTAAACGCGTTGTAAGGAACATTGCTCCGTACCTCGTGTTCAAGGAGGACTTTCTCCGGGTCTCGCACTCTTGTACTGGAAATATAGCGGTCTTCAAGGACGAATTCCCTGTAGTAGGAAGCCGCATGAATCATGACCGGCAAATAGTCCGAGCCTGGCACAATTGCATTTAGATGCTTATCCAGCAATTCTTTCAAAGCTGGATACGTCAGGGTTCCATAATAGAATAATAGCCCTTTGGTCAAATGGATATATTCTGTATTCCGGTCAATTACAGCCTCGATGCCCTCATCTTGAAGCGCCGCGATCCTGTCCACGATTTCCTGCGGCATCACAAGTACCTTCTTGCCCTTCAGTGTTCCTGTCATGGCGATGCTGCTATCGTTGAAATATTGATATTGATAGTCTTCCAGAGATGGAGCCTCGATCAAGCCATTATTCCGGACCAGCTCTCCCAGGAGGCTGAAGCGCTCTTTGTCGAGCTTTTTGCACATCTCTTCTAGCCCCGCCATAATCTCATCCTGGAGAACCAAAACGAGTTCCCCTTTTTTTAGGGAACTGACTCCCTGAAGGTCAAGCTCCTTGCGAAGTTTATCCAAATCCGCTTTTGTCAGGCGGTTTAGGGCTTCAGCAAGCGTGATTGGATGCTTAATTGCTTTCCACCTTTTCGCTTCGGCTTTATCCTGTACATCATCCTTCCACTTGGTCAACGCTTCTATCACTCTTTTTTGATCTTTTTCAGTTAATAGATTGCTCATGTTAATCCTTCCTTGCTATCCAAACATATTCCGGCCTTTTCAGACACAACTTTACTAGTGTATCAAATAATCGGCATTTTTGCATGTAATGCATGGGGACGGTTCTCGTGCCTCACCCAAAAAAATAGAAGCATATGAGTCAATCTCCCACGATGCTTCTCCAATTTGTTACATCTATACTTTTAACCAGAGTGACTGTCATCCCTCTGCTCTTTGATTTCTTCCAGAGTGTTTTGGATTTTCTCGAGCTGCTTGGCGATAGCGGCCAGCTCTGCCTTATTTGAATTAAGCTGCATAACGCCTCCGACCATGCTCTTCCAGCGATTGAACAAGAGATGCCCAATATTGAGTTCTTTTCCTAATTTCTTTAATACAGCACTCTGTGAATCAGAAACATCCTCGTTCTGCTTTTCAAGAGAAAGTCCTGCAACAGAATTTAGAAGCTTCTCATTGTTGAGCATGGATGATGTCAATTTCATAATGGAATCCAGGTTGGCCGAATTCGTGTTATTTAATAAACCGCCAGCAAGATTGATAAGTTGCTCTGAATCCAGTTCACCAACCGCGTTTTTCACAGTTTTTTCCTTTCTTTTTCTCGACATATTTCAACCACCTTTGTCATTTGTAAGCCTCCATCCCGTGTCTTGCTCTTTAGCCAAGAGGCTTTTATACCATACATCCTATGCAAGAAAGATGGACGGGTCTAAACGTTTATAACAACTATAAAAAAAGGGCTCCGCAGCCAAAATTTGCGGAGCCCTTTTTCTGATTTTCCGAATGAAATGATATAGAAATTGGGATAATACTGACAATGAAAGGAGATGGAAATATGGAATTTTTCACTAACAACAACGACGAAAACAAACCGAAGGAGCAAGCAAAGAAGGCAGAGAACAAAGAGTCAGATAAACTCACTTCGGCAGAAGACGGGTTCCGCTATGATTATGACGACTCCTCGGATCTGAAATAACAGCTGCCATTGCAGGACAGAGGCTATCCAATGGAAAGAAACTACGCCATCGATTTTATTAAATTTTTTGCGATTCTCGCAGTGGTGGTCATTCACACCTTCCCGCGTGACCATCAATTTGGCTATTTTATACTTGATAACGTTTCACGATTCGCCGTTCCGTTTTTCTTTGCGGCTTCAGGCTATTTGTTCGGCCTAAAAGTGATTTCGCACCCTGACTCCCTTGAGTATTACAAACGATATATCACCAAAATCCTTAAAATATATGCTAGCTGGCTTTTATTTTACTTCTGTTACGACCTAATAGCCATTTTTATAATAGGCGAAGACGTCCACCAATACCTGCAGGGCTTCACAGCTGCCAATCTCCTTTATTACGGAAAGGGAACGAGCGGATACCAGTTGTGGTTTGTAATCGCGCTCGCATGGAGCATCACGGTGCTGTATCTCTTCTTCAGGCTGCAGAAAATCGGGCTGCTCTTAATCATCGCTCTTTGCATGAATATCGCAGGCCTCTTTGGCCAGTCTTATTCCCTGTTCTGCGAGCTGCCCCTGCCTACAAGGGATGCCGCTTTTATCGGCCTGTTTTATACCGCCGCGGGATTCTGGTTCGCTTATTCCCGGATCCACCGCCGCTTTAGTAAAAAAACCTATCTCTATCTTTATTTCTTCTTCTCTGCCCTTCAGGCAGCCGAAGGATATTTGATGGAAAAAGTCTTGGCAGCCAGTCATGGGGAATACTTTCTTTCGACTATTTTCCTTACAGTCTCTTTGTTTTTATTTGCGGTGAACCACCCGGAACTTGGAAAGGGACTTGGTATTACCAAAATAGGGGGAAATGCTCTGGGGATTTATGCCATTCATGTTTTTTTTATCGATATGATAGACATCGCAACGGCCAAACTGGGCTTTGAACATGCCCCCCAGAATGGATGGTGGAACATGGTGGATACTTTTCTGGTGTTTACTTTATCGTATGCCGCTTACCAGTTTCTCCAGGCCGCTAAAATCAGGCTCCGTGGCTCACCAAAGGAAGAAGAATAGATTCCTTATCTATTTTATCTATCAAAATACATCGAATGTATCGCTTGAATCGGCATAGAAGTAATTGGTAAAATAAGATTTGCTCTTACTTAATTTTCAAAAAGAGGGATATACATGGGAAGGGAAACACAAATCCTAGATCCAATTGAATTGCGAGTATACATAGAATATTTGAGAATCGAACTGATGGAGATTGGAAACCGCCTCGGTTTGACCCATCATAAGACCGTTCAATGCAGCGAAGAACTTGATTATTTTATTAATGAATATCAAAAGTTATTAAGATTATGACTGCTCCCTGCCGGTTACACTCAAACTGATGAAGTGTAACCCCTCTTCGCTCACCCTCCGATCAAATCAGGATGATCTGTCTGGAAATCGGGAATATCTCAATAAAGATCAGGATTATCTCAATAATAATCAGCATTATCTGCCTGGAAATCAGAATAAAAGATGAAGTCATGTAAAAAGCAGGCCCCCAAGGCCTGCTTTTCACTATTCCTGACCCAAAACAATCGCATCAAGCGCAATCAACGCTTCTGCTTCAATAGCTTTGGCCACCAAATCGGTGCTTGGATTGTATTCTGCGCGCAAATCGGCATCGGCAAAGCCGTCGATTGCGAGGATGGCACCGGCCCGGATACCTTTTAGTGCCGCGATTACAAACAGTGCCGAATTTTCCATTTCAGCACCCAACACTCCGGCTTTTTTATACAGCTGATGCGGAAATTCTAGCACTCCCGAATAAAAAGCATCCAGTGTCAGCGTGATGCCTTCTTTTACAGGCAGCCCATGTTCGCGCTCAGCCGCAGACGAAACAAGCGCGTATACAAGCTGGCGATCGGCTGCTGCCGGGAAACCGGCCGGTACAAGCTGGCTGGTGAGTCCATCGCAGCGAACTGCCGCGGTTGAAATCACCAGGCTTCCCGGAGTGACATCTTCCTGGTAAGAGCCGGCAGTCCCAACACGGATCAGCTGCTTCGCGCCTCCCATAATCAGTTCCTCAAAGCAGACGGCCGCACCCGGCGCACCGACTCCATGGCTCACGACGCTGACTTCCGTGCCTTTCCACTTCCCTGTAAAACTATGATACTCCCGATTTTCAGCCAGAGGCTCGCCTCCATCGAGCAGCGCGGCAATTTGCGCCGCCCGCTTCGGATCGCCGCAGACAATCACACGTTCAGAAAGAAGCTCAGGATTGATTTTTAAGTTTGGCAGCTGTTTAGTCAAAATCTTTTCTCTCCCATTCGTCTTCTGGTATCGGCAAGTCCTCGCCGGAAAAACGTTCTTCGGCAAACGGGTCCCCATTCATATGAAAACCGTTTTGCTCCCAGAAACCTGGCTTGTTTTCATCAATAAATTCAATTCCTGTAATCCATTTGACGCTTTTCCAGAAATACAGATGCGGAACAACAAGCCGCAATGGATATCCATGCTTGTCGGTGAGGGGCTTGCCTTCGAATGAGTGGGCGAGCAGCACATCCTGCCTGTCCAAATCGGACAGCTTCAGGTTGGCTGTATAATCCTGATCCGCATGCAGCATCACGTACTCGCTCTTCGGCGCAACGCCAATCTGCTTCAGAAAATCACCGAATTTAACACCGGTGAAGGAATTATCGAAGCGGGACCATCTTGTCACGCAATGGATGTCCACCGTGATCGTTGTTTGCGGCATTGCCAATATCTCATCATAAGACAGGACCTTTTCCTCGTCCACCGCTCCAAACACCTTCAAACGCCAGTCTTTCATATCATATTGCGGCACTTCCCCTTCATGAAGAATCGGAAAGCGTTCGGTCAAAGCCTGGCCGGGCGGCAGGCGCCTGGCCAGCTCCGGGCTCACCGCCGGAACCCTGGTTTTTTTGATTCTTTCTGCTTTGCTAAGGCTCATCTGTATCCCTCCGGCTGTTTTTTTATCGAGAAGTATGCTGTCCTGCCAGCGAATCCGAACCGCGGTCTTTCAAGAAGAACATCGCGATGATCGTGATTACATAAGGCAGCATCGCGGTAAACTGTGTCGGCATCGAGAAGCCCTGCAGCCTGATGCTCAGGGCATCCATCAAGCCGAACAGCAGGCTTGAGCCCGCAATACCAATTGGATGGGACTGTCCCAGCATCATCGCCACCAAAGCGATGAATCCCCGTCCTGCCGTCATGCCTTCAGTGAACATCGTCACCTGTCCGAGCGACAGCTGCGCTCCGGCGAGGCCGCAAAGGACGCCGCTCATGATAATCGCTCCGTACTGGATAGTGGTCACTTTTAACCCAAGGCTCCGGGCTGCGGCTTCATTCTTGCCGACCGCAAGCACACGGAAGCCGGTCACCGTCCTGTAAAAGAAAACATAGAGCAAAATCGCCGCCAGAAATGCCGTATACACGAGCGGCGAATGCCCCGAAATCAGCTGCCCGACTACCGGGATATCCTCCACAAACGGAATATCCACTTTCGGCAGCCCGCTCATGTCTTTGTTGTAATAGGCACCTTTCACATCAAATATGGCGCGAAGGGCAAACGTGGTCAATCCCAGCATCAAAAAGTTGATCGCAATCCCGGCAACAATCGGGTTCGATTTCAGGTGGATCGTAGCATATCCAAACAGGAGCGAGACCAATACCGATACCGCCACAGCGGTCAGCAGGGCCAAGAAGATATTTTCCGTAAAATGATTGCCGACAATCGCCGAAAAGGCACCGGCCAGAATCAGCCCTTCAAGGCCGACATTGAAAATTCCGACCCGGGCGCATAACGCTCCGCCAAGAGCGGCCAGTAAAATCGGGCTCACCATGCGGATTGCCGATACAAAAAGGGAGTAATCAAACAGTTCCATGAACTTCCCTCTCTTTCCTGCGGAATTTGACCAATTTGAGCGTCAGCTTGGCTGAGATGAACAAAATGAGCACCGCCTGGATGACGCTTGCCACTTCCAGCGGAACCTCTGTGTTCCGCTCCATTCCCATCGCCCCTGTTTCCAGGGCAGCAAGCAGGATGGCGGTGACCACAGTCCCAAGCGGATTCGAATTCGCCAGCAGCGCCGCCATCATCCCGGTCCAGGCAAAACCCGGGGCTGTCAGCGCGCCATCCACATAGCGATACTGCGAGCCAAGCACTTCGACGCTTCCGGCAAGACCGGCAAGAGCCCCCGAGAAAAACATGCTCAGCAGCAAAAGCTTTACCTTATTCACGCCTCCGTACTGCGCAAAGAACGGGTTCAGCCCAAGCATTTTCACTTCATAGCCCGGGGCCGTGTATTTCAGGATGACAATCAGGACAACTGCACAAACAATCGCAATTACAAATCCCATATGGACGCTCATGCCTGGGAACAGCTTCGGCAGCCAGGCACCCTGGTCGATCATCGGCGTCTGGGCAAGCGCCGCGGAACCTGTTTTATCCTGGAAAGGCCCGGCAACGAGGTAGCTGGCAAATAGTACGGCAACATAATTTAAAAGCAGCGTCGAAATGAGCAGCTGCACCTTGAAGCGGCTTTCCATCCAGCCGGCCAGCAGCGCCCATAAACCCCCGGCCAGCATTCCGGCCACAATCGCAGCCAAAAGTTTAACAACTGGCGGACCTGGGATACAAAGAGCGGCCAATGCGGCACTTACCGCCCCGAGCACCATTTGTCCCTCACTGCCAAGATTGAAGACTCCTGCCCGGAAGGCGAGCGCCACACCGAGGCCGACAAGCAAAATCGGGGTCGCCCTTGCAAGGGTGGAAGTAAGGAAATAGAAGTTTCCGAACGCTCCTTCCCACATGGCCTTATAGGTTTCAAATACCGGCTCGCCTACAAACGAGATGGCAATCGCTCCGGCCAGCAGTCCAATCAGCACGGCAAGCAATGGCTGGATAAGCGGTGTAAATAATTTATGAAGTCTTTGCGGTAGCATCATGCTGTTTTCCTCCTGCCATTAATACACTGAGAGTTTCTTCGGTTGCTTCGCTTCTGTCGAGGATGCCGGCAATCCGGCCTTCATACATGACCGCAATTTTGTCGGAGAGCGCAAGGATCTCCGACAGCTCCGACGAAATCAGGAGAATGCCATCCCCGCTGTTGCGCTTTTCAAGCAGTGCTTCATGGATATATTCCATCGCGCCGATATCAACGCCGCGTGTTGGCTCTGCGGCAATCAGCAGTGGAGCATGAAAATCGAGCTCCCTGGCCACAATCAGCTTCTGAAGGTTCCCGCCCGACAGATTGCCTGCCTTTTCCTGAAGGGAAGAGGTTTTGATTTCAAATCTGGAAATCCAGTCCTTTACCCTCGTGCGAAACGATGCTTTGCGGATAAAAGATTTCTCGCTGTACTTTGGGTTCCGCTGTGAGCCCATCAGCGCCGTTTCTTCCACAGTGGCATCCTTGGCCGCGCCCCATAGATAGCGGTCTTCCGGGATATGGGAAATACCCGCCTTCCTTCTGGCCAGCACATTCTCCTCTGTCAGATCCTGGCCTTTTAAACGCACGCTTCCTTCCTGGACAGCGCGGAGGCCGGTTATCGCCTGGATCAGCTGGGACTGTCCGTTGCCGGAAACCCCCGCAACACCCAGGATTTCGCCGTGGCGTACAGTGAGCGACACGCGGTCGAGCTCAGGCTTCTCTCCCTTTTGGCCAATCGTAATGCCTTTCGCTTCAAGCAGGATGTCACCGCTGATGCTGTCACGCTCGTTCAGCTTTTGCAGCTGGCGGCCGACCATCAGCTGTGCCAGCTTGTCAGCATTGGTTTCACTTGTATGAACCGATCCGGTCACTTTCCCGTTCCGAAGCACCGTTACCCTGTCTGCCACTTTCATGACCTCGCGGAGCTTATGGGTAATCAGGATGATGCTTTTGCCCTGGTCTGCAAGAAACCTTATTGTTTTCAGCAGCCCATCCACCTCGAACGGCGTCAGGACGGCCGTCGGCTCATCAAGGATGATGATATCCGCTCCCTGGTAGAGAACTTTTAGGATCTCAATCCGCTGCTGCTCCCCGATCGAACAATCACCGGCTTTTTTCGCTGTATTAACACCGATCTTAAACTGCTCTGCCAGCTTCTGTACGGCCTCATCCGCTGCCTTGCGCCTGAAGAAGCCATACTTCTTTGGCTCATGTCCAATGACAATGTTTTCGGCTACAGTAAAATCGTAGAACAGCATAAAATGCTGGTGCACCATGCCGATCCCCCGGCTGATGGCTTCCTGCGGCCCAGAAAACGAGACTTTTTTTCCATTTAAAATGATTTCGCCGGAACTTGGCTGCTCCAGTCCGTAGAGCATCCGCATCAGGGTCGTCTTCCCAGCCCCATTTTCACCAACAATTGCCAGGACTTCCCCTTGATCCAGGCTGATACATATGTTGTCATTGGCGGTAAATTCGCCATACCTTTTGGTCATGTTCCTCATTTCCAACCGATGAGCCATCCTGGTTCCCCCCTATCAGAAAAAGTGCCCAGTCCAGGCACGGCAACCCGACTAACGGGCTTGTCCGCCCGAACGGACATGCATTTAAAAATGGAAGCCGACTACAAACAATCTGCAGTCGGCTTTTTTGTTTAATTGTTTAATGGATTGGCAATTTCTTTCTTTCCGGAAGCAATTTCTTCCGCAAGCGCTTTGACCTGGTCCACAGTATCCTGGCCTACGAATTCATGCAGCGGTGTTTCGCTGTCGCGAGTAACATAAGTCAGACCAACTCCATCTTCTTTCAAGCCATATTCGACAACACCCGGGCTGAAGCTTCCCTCCGCAAAAGCCTTCACGGTCTCATAGGCTGCGGTGTCCGTACCTTTCAGCTGGGATAGAACAATATGTTCCGGATCCATTTCGGTACGGTCGATATCCTGGCCAGCAGTGAAGAATCCTTTCTCTTTAGCTGCTTCAAATACCCCAAGGTCGCCGACTGCGGCAGCGCCTGCGATAAAGTCAGCACCCTTGTCCGCCTGCAGGATCGCCATTTCCTTTGCTTTCGCCGGGTCGGAGAAACTGCCCACATAGTTGACAAGGAAAGTGGCGTCCGGATTGGTCTCTTTCAATCCTTGTTCAAAAGAAACCGTCCATTTTTTCAAGAGCGGAATGTCCATGGCTGCGACCATTCCAACTGTATTTGTTTTTGTCGCCAAACCAGCAGCGGCACCAAGCAGGTAGGCGGCCTCATGTTCCTTGAAGTTGATGCTCTGGACGTTTGGAAGATCCACCACGGTATCGATAATGGCGAACTGGCGGTCCGGATTTTCAGCCGCCACCTTCTTCAGCGCGTCCTCTGATTCAAAAGAAGAAGTGATGATCAAATCATAATTCTCGGCGACCGCTACGCGAAGATTTTCCTCGATCGCTGAATGGTCGTTTGATTCAATCGTTTTCACGTCAACGCCAAATTCCTCTGCGGCTTTTTTTGCTCCTTCATCCATTTGCTGAAAGAATGGGTTTACCCCGATCTTTTCCGGCAGGACCAGAGCAATCCTTTTCTTTTTCTCTGAGGATCCTTCTGCAGCTGCTTCCTCGGTTTTATCCTCCGAGCAGCCAACCAGTGCGAATAATACAAGTACCAACAAAACCAGCAGCTTTTTCATAAGATGTCTCCTTTAGTTCGTGTTTTATTTTATCTAATGCTAATTTACTAGATAACAAAGGTATAAATCAAGTAAAACATGAATATTAAATTAATATTTTTTATTTAACGTTCGTATTTAAACCACCTCTCTCAATAAAAAAACCTCTTCACCATAAAGGAAGAGGTTCATTATATCCGCTCTTCCTCATCTTTCAGGACTTCTACAGTCCTGCAGGATTTGGCACCATACTATTAAATAGCGGTTGCCGGGCGTCATCGGGCCAGTCCCTCTGCCTCTCTTGATAAGGAATCCATATGTAAATGTCTAGTAAACAACATGCTCATGGTTTTAAGCTAAATCTCATTATAAACAATTATTATAAAATTTCAATCATTTTTTATACTTTTAATAATCCCACTCTCTGAGGCACAATTAAAGCAGGCCTTCATCAAGCCTGCTTCTCTCCAAATCTATTAGTCTATCCTTGCAAATCGCGTTTATTGTAGCCTATGAACCCCGCCAGCATCAATCCTGCAGCCAAAAGCACTAGCAAGGAAATCTTTGCAGTGTCGAATTCCTCGACAGGAAGCTGCGGGATGTGCCCGAATGGGGAAAGCTTCCTCATCCATTCCGGAAATTGAAGCAAATCGCCCATGTAGACAACGATGAAGGAATATCCCAAATACAGCCAAGTCAAACTGGTCATTTGCGGAAGGATTCCAATGAGCAGCAGTGCCACCCCTGTCATCACCCACATGGCCGGCAGATAGGCCAGGGCCGCCTCAAGCATGGTGGTAAACAAAATGGCTTCCTCCATCACCGCAGACCCTGCAGCCCATAATCCAAACACAGCCAGGATCTGCATGGAAATCCCGACGCCGAGCGCGATGGCCAAATAGCTGCCCATCAGCCTGGTGCGCGAAACAGCGCGAACCAAGAGATGCTCGGTCCGGTTCTTTTTTTCCTCGCCCCTTAGCTTTAGGGCCATCATCAGCGGAGGAATTGTACAAATCATGGAAATGACCGACATCAGCATTGTCATAAATTGTTCCGTTAATGTAACCCCTTCTGCTGGCGAAACCATTTCAGCGAGCATTTCGTTGCCGCCAATAAACTCCTCCAGATCCCCAAGGACCGAACCATAGGAAATCCCGAGCAGCAGCATGCCGATGGCCCAAGATACAATCGCAGTGCGCTGAAGCCGCAGTCCGAGGCCAATCGGGCCCTGAAGGAAAACCGATGCATGGCTCCTGCCCCGTTTCGATGGCAGGAACCCTGAACCAAGGTCTCGAATCGAATTCAAATACAAGGCAAGTGCCATAATGGTGAATGCTGCCGCAATGGTGAAAGCCACCGGCCACCAGTAGTTATTCACATACACCTCAGTGCCCAGCACCCAGCCAAGCGGCGAAAACCAGGAAAGCGTTCCGTTGCTGACATCGCCAATGGCACGGAGAAGATACGAGATCCCCAGGACGGCAAAAGAAAGGCCAATGGTACCGCGGGAGTTCTCCGACAGCTGGGCAAACAAGGCGGTGACAGCTGTGAAAAAAATCCCGGCAGCGGCCAAGGCTGCTCCATATAAAAGCGAGCCCTCCATATCCATGCTTTCGATTCTTAGGGCAGCCAGCCCCAATCCCGTCGCGGCTGCCAAAACCAGATTTACGGCAATCATCACCAGAAGCGCCGAACTCAAATTGGACAGCCGGCCCGCTGGGAGGGAGCGAATCATTTCAATCATTCCTGCTTCTTCGTCGGCCCGGGTATGGCGTGCAACCAGCAAAATGCTCATGATGGCCACGGTTATCGCTGTAAACAGCAGCATCTGGTGAGCCATCATCGCGCCGGTTGTATAGTCCCCCAATCCATACCCCCGGCCCACCATGGCGGTCATGGCCGGGTTCTTCATCGTTTCCGCCATAACCTGCCTCTCTTGCTGGGTTTTATATAAGCCCTCGAATGCCGGGGCTGTTACAATCGTCATCAGCGTCAAGGCAAAAAGCCAGATGGGAATACGGATTCGATCCCGCCTGACGATCAGGGCGAGGAGCCTCCACGTTCCAGTGAACATCATCGGGCACCTCCTCCCCTGTTTGAGGTTTTGTAGTGGCGCATAAATAAATCTTCCAGCTTTGGAGGAGCACTCTCCAGCTTAACGATGTCAAACTGGCTTAGATATGTGATGACATCGCCCAGTTTTTCAGTATCAACCTGCAAGGAGATACCCTGCTGGAGATTTTCGATGTCATGGACACCCTGAATCTGCTCCAACTGGCTGATGGGCTGTTTCGTCTCGACCAGCAGGCTCGTTCTTGTTAAATGGCGCAGCTCTGCCAGTGTGCCAGTTTCAATGATTTTCCCTTCACGGATAATGCCAACTGTATCACATAACCGTTCGACCTCTGATAAAATATGGCTTGAAAGAAGGATGCTTTTCCCCTCCCGCTTTGCCTTCATGACACATTCCTGGAATACTCTTTCCATCAGCGGGTCCAGGCCTGATGTCGGTTCATCCAGGATGAATAGGTCCGCATCCGACGAGAAGGCCGCCACAAGAGCCACTTTTTGCCTGTTGCCCTTCGAATAAGATCGGCACTTCTTCGTAGGATCAAAGTCAAACTTCCTGATCAGTTCTTCGCGGCGGCTTTTATTGCTGTTCCCATGCAATTTCGCGAATAAATCAATCACCTCGCCCCCTGTCAAATTGGGCCAAAGATTCACATCACCCGGAACATATGCAACCCGCTTATGAATCTCGACGGCGTCCTTCCAGGCATCCATCCCAAAGATCTTCACTTCTCCCCCAGTTGCCTTCAAGATCCCAAGCAGCACCCTGATGGTAGTTGATTTCCCGGCTCCATTGGGACCGATAAAACCATATACTTCTCCTTCCTTCACCTCAATATCGACCCCGTCCAGGGCGGTAAACTTCCCAAATTTCTTTGTAATTCCGGATGCTTGTAAAACGGCCATGTTCATCCTCCTTGTCGGCAGCCAATACAGGCGGCATAAATTATGAATTATTTTAACTTATATAGTTCATATTATATAAAAACGAGGAAACATCAACATCAACTCGTGACATTTACCGCAAAATCCTGCCGCTGACAGAGGACATTTCCAAGCTCTTGTTTTATGGAATTGTTGGCAGGAAGGAAGATGAGTGAGGCAAAAAAACTTTTTAAAAAAGAATTTTTAAAAAAATTAGTGGATCGCCAGAACAGTATGTTATACTAGGTCTACCATTTTCTTTATTTGTTGCCGAAACCCCGCTCTTTTTTACAGAGCGGGGTTTTTTGCACCCTCAAAAAAGAAAAAAATAAAAAAGGCCCTCAATAAGAGAGCCTTTCTGCTGTTAGGTTTAATTAAGCTTTGCGAACGTTGGAAGCTTGTGGTCCACGCTGGCCTTGCTCAACGTCAAAAGTTACTTCTTGACCTTCGTCTAAAGACTTGAAGCCTTCGCTTTGGATAGCTGAGAAGTGAACGAATACATCGTCTCCACCTTCGCGCTCGATGAATCCGAAACCTTTTTCTGCATTAAACCATTTCACTTTACCTTTTTCCATTACTATTGTCCTCCTCGTGTGCGTTGCACACATTTTGTTACTATCCTTGCTACGTCTTCAGGTCAAAAATTTTGGAACCTGCCGTACGACAAAAATAATTCTCTTTCATAGTAACAGAATGAAATCATAAAAGCAAATCTCTTCCAAAAATGAATCTAAATGCTCAACAACAAGAGTCTTTTTGCTTATCTATAGCAGACTCCCCCAATGTAGCGAAGCTGGTTAGCGCCGCCTTTTGCCAGTGCTGAACCTCCATCGTATTTAAAGTTGTAAAGCAGGACAACCGTATTAAAAATGTGCGGCAAGTCTTTGGCATATTGGCCAGTAAATCTCGTTGTAATGATATCGTCATATGAAAAGCCTTTTAGTGTTTCCTGGAATGTTGCCGGCGGCTGCTTGAAATACACGGCTTCCCTAAAGTCGATATCATCGTATTCAATTGAAAAGTCCTTTTCAAACTCCGACAGAAGTGCGTCACCATCTTCCGTGAATTCAATATCGAGGTAATCATCAAGCTTTTCCTGGGAATCAAACTCCCCGACCCATAAAGATACGTATCCTTCTCTCTCCATATAGACCTCCTGTTTGTTACCGCCTCTTTTTATGTTCGATTTCCCCTCTTCCAGCTCCTCTGCAAGTTGGAGTTTTTTTTACATAAAATTTGTGGCGGACCTACGACATAAAAGGAGAGCTTCACGACAAACATAGGCACACTTACGACATAAAAAAGTGCCTTACAACAAAAAATAATCTATTTACAACAAAAGGCTGCATTCCCAGGTGTCACTTTAATGCTTACGACAATTGCAGGAGCAGATACGACAAATTCTCTGCTTGTTACGACAAACCGTACAAGCTTACGACATTTCGTAATCCCTTCACGACAATTCTCCCCCCGCTTACGACAAATGACCCCAAACAGCATGCCAAGCCCAGCAAAACCGCCTCCAAAAGAAAAGGCCCTCATCAAGAGGATCTATCTTTGTTCTGCAATCAGGCTCATAACCTCTTCCTTATCAGGAAGCGCGGAAATTGCACCTTTTCCGGCAGCGGTCAGGGCGCCGCTGGCATTGGAAAATTCAAGGATTTCAGCATGCCGGTCACCAAGAAGTTCCACCAGGTTCCCCGGCGTTGCTCCCGCCTCAAGCAGCTTGAACAAAAACGCACCGATAAAAGCGTCTCCCGCTCCTGTTGTATCCACGACATCGACTTTGTAGCCGGATGATTCCCATTTTCCATCTTTTACATAAAGGTCAGCGCCGGCCGCTCCCTTCGTGTAGACAACAGCCTGGACATCGCCCTTGTATAGCGACTGGATCGCTGCTTTCACGTCAGAGATCCCTGTGATGAATTCCAGCTCTTCATCGGAAATTTTCACAAGATGCGCGAGCGGGAGGAATTCCAGAATCGCTTTCCGGCAGGCTTCAGGACTTTCCCACAGAGGCAGCCTCACGTTAGGGTCGAAAGAAATCAGTCCGCCCTTTTCTTTCATCAGCCGGATTGCTTTCTTATGGGCCCTTTTCATCGGGCTTTCCACCAGGTCAACCGAGCAGAAATGAAGCATATCTCCCGAGCCAAACCAGTCTGCCTCAACCTCTTCCTCTGTAAACAGCAAATCGGCAGATGGTTTGCGGTAAAACGAGAAGTCACGCTCGCCGTTTTCTTTAAGCGATACAAATGCCAGCGCCGTATTGGCTTCACCCGTGCGCAAAATCTTGTCGGTCTGGACACCTGCTTCATCCAGCTTTTCAATCAGGAAATCGGCGAAGGCATCCTCACCAAGCTTAGTCAGCATGGATGCCTCATGTCCGTATTTGGCAACGGCAGCCGCCACATTGGCTGGGGCGCCGCCCGGAGCCCGCTCAAAGGAAAGAACGTCCTTAAGCGGCACATTCTTCTGCTGAGGGATAAAATCAATTAATACTTCTCCAATCGAATAAAGTTTCGTCATATTCTCACCCTTAAATTGAAATACCTTGCGCAAGCTCGTATTTATTATACCGGCAGCTTATCTTTCCGTCGCTAAAAAGCCTGATTCCCGTTGAGCCTTCTCCCGGGAACACACGCGCTGTGAACACGGCTTCGCCATCATTAATGAAAACTTCGGCAATGCTGCGATCGACAAACACCTGTATTTTTACAGTGCCGCTATTGAGTGATGCGCTTCGCACAAATCCATATTCCCCGCCAAACGCAGCGTCAAAATTTTCGCGGTTCACACTTACGGTTTGATGTTTGGAGTCAAATTCAATCAAAAGCCCTTCGGTTTCAGAGGCAAACAACTCCAAGCCAAAACGGCCGGCTTCTCCTCCGTCTAAATACATTTCTAGCTCATACTGATTTGCGGAGTTTTCAATTTCCTTGCTCCCAGCGTCCAGCATCAACTCACCAGATTCCGAATCTTTCCTAAGCAGCCTCAGCTCTTCCGCAGGCTTCTGGACCAGCTTGCCACCGGCAATCCCAAGCTGTCGCGGAATCGATAGGCAATGTGCCCAATCTTCCTTGTCGGAAGGATACTCCACCTCACCGCTACCCGCCCAGGCAAACAGCAGCCGCTCCCCGTTTTTACCGGCGAAGGTCTGGGGCGCATAAAAGTCAAACCCATTGTCAATCTCTTCGTAGCTTTCCACTTTAAAATCCAGACCCTCGATATCGAGTTTTCCAAGAACATAGATCACATTATATACATTATGGTAAAAATGGCCTTCAGGCTGCAAGCCTTGCGGTGAAAAGACAAGCACATCCTTGCCGTCCAGCTCGAAATAATCCGGGCATTCCAGCATATACACAGACTCCGGGAATTCAAGGTTCATGTTCAGTTCGCCCTTAAAAGACCAATCAATCGCATTTTCCGATTCGTAGACGATGATAGCCCCAGTAAGATCGGTTTTCTGCGCGCCGAGCAGCATATAGTAGGTCCCGTCCTTCTCAAAGACTTTCGGGTCGCGCACATGTCCGGTGTACCCTTCAGGAACCCCTTCAATCAGCGGGTTGTTTTCATATTTTGTTATCGTTCCGTCACGGTCCATGATGGCCAGGCACTGGTTGGCCGACCTCTCTTCGGCACTGTATTTAATATTTCCGGTATAGTACATATAAAGCTTGCCATCCACTTCAAGGGATGCGCCCGAATAGGCGCCATGGGACTCATAATCCTCAACAGGAACAAGGGCTACAGGGAGCCGCTCCCAATTGACCAGATTATCCGATTTCACATGAGCCCAGTGCTTCATTCCGTGAGTGGCGTCAAACGGATACCATTGGTAGAAGACATGAAACTCTCCATTGAAGTAGGCAAGGCCATTTGGGTCATTGATAAGTCCAAATTGGGGATGGATATGATAGGCCGGTTTCCACTGAGAATTCACCGATTTTTCTTTTAGTATTTCCAGTTCGTTTTCTTTTGCTTCAAGAATTGTTCTGTATTTGGGTTCTTTGTATCTCGTCATTCTTAAACTCCTCCCCGGGGTAAATTAGAATGAGAGGAATTTCTTCCTCTCATTGTTTGTTCCCTGAATCACACTTTAATAGCCAGTTTTCCGGTTTTATTTGCGGATTTCTCATCGTTTATTTGCCAGATCTAATTATTTTTACACAGGAACCGGTTCCACCTACCGATAAAAAAATACATCCTTGATCACTGTGTTCATGCTAGCTTTCACCTTTTTCCCCTATGCTTGAATGCCTTCATTATATCGTAACAATCCTCATGATAAAAGAAAGGATTGGTCCGCAATTTACCCGCAAGTTTTTAAGCTTGCTGGAAACAATAAGAAAAAACGCAGGAGTTGCCGGAATAGGAGGACCACAAAATGAAAGGAAGGAAAGCAGATAAAATTTTCTTGCATACCTTTCTTGTCCTTAACCTGATGGCCATCGTTCCAATCCTGTTAAGGAAGCCGCCGCTCAAGGATTGGCTGCTGGTGTTCTTATTAGATGCATTCACCAATGTATTAGCGGACCGTTTCATTGTGGCGCATAATTTTGTTTCCTACCCCGTACGGCTGCTGCCAAAGGTGTTTAAAACACATGTATTGTTCGATTTTTTAATCTCCCCGACTTTTACCGTCCTGTTTAACCAGTTTACGGAAAAAGACCGCCCTGCTAAGGCTTTTATAAAACTGGTTCTTTTATTAACACCCTTATCCATTTTTGAATTCCTGGCAGTAAAATATACTCGCTTGATCAACTGGAAATCAGGGTGGAAATGGTATTATTCCTTTGTCACCCTGACCTTGAAATTCATGATTATAAGGGCAGCAATTGGTCTGGTAAGGCGTGTTGACAGCAAGAAATAGAACTCAAAAAGGCGTGTGAATGCACACGCCTTTTTCTGTCATTTATCCTTTATACCTATTCGGCGGAAAGCCTTTGACATCCAGTTTCACCCGGAAAATTCCTCCTGCTGATGGCTGATCTGCCAAATCATCCTCAGACAGGCCGTCCCTCGCGGTTGTGATGTACAATTCATCCATTTCCGGCCCTCCAAAGGTGCAGCATGTGACATTGGCTACGGGCAGTTCGATGCTGTCAAGCTTCTTTCCTGTGTCCGGGTCCCACCTTGTGACCTGCCAGCCCCCAAAATGCGCAATCCATAGCTTACCATCCGAGTCGATGGTCATGCCATCCGGGCTTCCTTCCTCCCCCGAAATCTCGATCACGGTGCGGCGATTGCTGAGATGTCCTGTTTCCAGGTCATAATCAAACGCATCTACCTTATGGGTAGGAGTATCAATGTAATAAAGAATGTTTCCATCGGCATTCCAGGCCAGTCCATTTGATAATGTCACGTTCTCCAGTAACCGTTCGACCATGCCGTTTGGCTCCAGGGAGTAAAACGACGCTGCCTGATCCTGGTTGGCAAGTGAGAGCGTTCCGGCTAAAAACCTTCCTGCCGGGTCGCATTTTCCGTCATTAAAGCGGTTGTCAGCTGGCTCATTATCAGGAGCGGCGATTTTCTCTATCGTCTCCGCCTGTTTATCAATAAAATAAAAGCCATCCTTGAACGCAGCAACCCAGCCTTCCTTTTCCCTTAGAGCCACGGCACCAATATAATCATCTAACTGGATGAAATTATGGGTCCCTTCTTTTGGATTGAATGTATACAATCGCTTTTCCATAATATCGACACAATGAAGAGTTTCCTGATCCACATTCCAGACCGGGCCCTCTCCCAGTGTCAGCTGACCGTCAAAAATCAATTCTGCCTTCATTCTGTCCACTTCCAATCTATCAATCTTCTTTTCGTTGAAACGATACTAAGTATTTTCCCTTTCCATCCACTTTTTAACCCTATGTTTGTTAGTGGGTCAAAAGCAGCAAAAAAGGCCAAATCGCGAAGAATTGGCCCTTTCAATATTAATTATTCGGTTTCACATCAAGTCTTTTGTTCAAAGCATTTTTCTGCCACACAATCGTGGTGGCCAGGGTCAGGACGAGCATGACCAGCCCCAGTCCAAATGGATACAGAATATTGACGTCAAACAAAATTCCGCCCAATGTAGGCCCAAGAACATTGCCGATGCTCATGTACATGTTGTTCATTCCCATCGCAAAGCCTTGTTCATTGCCTGCGAGTTTGGATATCAATGTATTCAGCACAGGACGCAGAATCGACGTCGCCAGAAAAATCAGCAGCGTGATGCCAAAGAACAGCATATACGTCGAAGCGAACAGCGACAGTAGAAATCCGCCAGCGGCGACTCCCAGGAAGATGACAAGAACCGAGGCTTCGCCAAAGCGGGAAACAATCCGATCCACCACAAACAGCTGGACGATGACGCTGATCAGCCCTGTAGACGTGACCATAATGGCAATATCCTTTGGTGTTGCGCCAAACTGGTTGTCAACGAACAGGCCGATGACCGACTCATATGCCATTAGTCCAAAACTCATCACAAGTGTAATAACGAGCGGGATAAAATAAGCCATTTTCACGGAGCGCGCCATTTTCTGCAGAACCGACTCCTGGTCCTGCATCATATTGCCCACGGGCCTTTCCACCTGGCTTTCCTTCAGGACAATCAGCGAGAACACAACCGCCACGAGGGAGACGAGGGCTGATATCAGAAACGGCATCTTCAGTCCCAAGTCAGCCAAAAAGCCGCCAATACCAGGACCAACGACAATCCCAAGTGACATTGACGCAGATACAAGACTATTTCCTTTCGCACGCTGTTCCATGGTTGTTATATCAGCCACATAGGCGAAAATCGCCGGAATCAGCAGCGCAGCACCAAGTCCGCCAATCACCCGTGAAAAGTAAAGCATCCAAATCGAATCAAATGCGTAAAAAATGAACATGGAAAGTGTCAGGCCGCTTAGCCCGTAAATAATCATTTTTCTGCGGCCGTACTGGTCAGCCCACTTCCCCGCGACCGGCGAGAGAATCAGCTGGGCCCCGGCAAAGATGGCAATCATCAAGCCTGCAGCCATTCCCCCTTGATTAATGGAGGCCAAATAGGCCGGCAGAATGGGGATGATGATGCCAAAGCTCCCTATTGCAATAAACATGTTCACCATCAAAATGCCGAGCTTCTTTTTTTGCTCTGCCGACATATAACAGCACCTCTTTCTTCAATGTATATAAAACTTACAATTTCTTCAAAGAAGAAAATTATACCTCCGGGCGATGTGCGCGTCAATATATTTTTTTATGCTAAAAAGAAGCCTTCCTCAGGAGAGGATGCCTGTTATTGAAACTAGGGGAGATTCCAGTGAGCGCCAGCTAGTTTATATATTCTGGAAACGGGGAAATAAGTTTCCATACACAATTCACCCAAGGAGGCTATTTCCATGGCACAAGATAACCAGTTCCTAAATAACAACGATTCCCAAAACTCACAACCTTCACTCGAAAAGCAGGAAGGCATGCCTGTCACCGAAAATTCCGTTACAGGAGAAATTGTTTACGGCAACCCTGATGCCCTTGTCAATCCGGAGACAGCGTTTCCTGAAAACGAGGTACCTGTTGGAGATGCCAAATCAGCGGCAGCAAGTGCTGAAGTTTTTAAAAGCAACCCTTCTGCCAGCACGACTTCAGCATCCGAAGGAAGAAACTGGATTATCCCGGGAATCCTAATCGGCGGAATCATTGGCGGCGCTCTTGCGCTAAGGGATACAAACACCCGTGCGAAGGTGGTGGACAATGCGGTTGGCCTGAAGGAAACATCCGTGGATATGTTCACCCAGCTGAAGGAAAACCCGAAGGAAACAGTGAACGAGCTTATGGACCAGTTCAAAACCGCTTCTTCCACTCTTCAGGAAGCCATGAACGAAGCATTGGACATCTATCAAATGATCAGTAATCAGCTTAACGAGCTGAAAAATCCTGGCTCCATCACCGAAAACCTGTCGAACGTTTCCAATATTGTCAATGTGGCGAAGGAAGCAAAGGAGAAGGCAGCCGATGCGGTGTCAAAGGTATCGGAAGCTAAAGACGCTTTTTCCGTGCCAACCGCTAATGAGAACAATTCCAATAACCCTCCTGCTTATTAAAAATTGGACAAACAAAAAAATGGCCCGTGACTGGGCCATTTTTTTCTTTATTTCTCCCTGATTTCTGCGACTGCCTCAAACACGGTTTCGTACATATTTTCAATCCCCTTTTCTGTTCCCTCGAATTGATAGGCACGGCTGTTGTCAATTCCCAGGCTGCCTGCTTCCGCCGCAGCATCAATATTGGCGCCCATGAAAATAAATTCCCAATTGTATTTCTCTTGCTGATGATGGATGAGCTGCTTCAATTTTTCGTATGTGAATTCGGTGCTCGCGTTTTCCTCGCCATCCGTTGTGATCACAAAGATGACTTTTCCAGGCCTGTTTTCCTCACTTGTTCGAGCAAGCCTATTTCCGACATCCACTATCGTCTTTCCTGCTGCATCAAGCAATGCCGTACAGCCCCTGACATAATACTGGTCACCCAGCCTGGCAGCAGATGCTTCCACTCCATCCCATAGCACTTCGTACTGATCGTCAAACAGCACGGCCGTCACCCTCGTTTCACCCTCGAGCTGGCATTGCTTTTGGATAAAAGCATTGAAGCCGCCCACCGTATCCTTCTCCAGTCCTGCCATCGACCCGCTTCGGTCAAGCAAAAAGATAATCTCGGTCAAATTTGTGTTCATTGCCATCTTCCTCCCTCTTGTCTTCATGCTATAATGATACATGGTTTTATCCATAATCTGGTCGCCTCGGAAGCGACATTTCGGAGGGGTACAGCATGCTTGATGCAAAAACGTTGCGGGAGTTGGATGAGTATATTGAGTTACACCTGGGGAATGTGACGGTATATAAATCTGCTGAACTATTTGAAGAAGCCGAAGCCCCCATCCTGCAAGACATCCAGCATAGTGAACTAAAAACCTTTATTGAGGACCACCGCCAGCCATCCCTAAAAGAAATGCTTTTCAGCCTGATTGACCAAAAAGGGCTTCGCGATGCCGACATTTACAAAAAAGCAGGAATCGACCGGAAGCATTTTTCAAAAATCCGTTCCAATCCCGGATACCGGCCAGGAAAAAACACTGTCCTTGCCCTTTGTTTCGCCCTGGAATTGGACCGCGAAGAAACCGGCGAGCTATTAAGCTCCGCCGGCTACTCTCTGTCTGCCAGCGACACCGCTGACCTCGTGATCTCATTTTGCCTGGAGAAGAACATTCATGACCTTGATGCTGTCAACCAGGCTCTTGAAGCCTATAGCCTGAAGCCATTGTAGGGGGTCATCTACACTACCACTCTATATCCGGGGGATATTGCACAAATGGAGCTACTTCCGTCATTTTGCCGTTGTTTTTCACGGCAGCCTCCTGGACGTCCTGTTTCACTTTTTGGTAATCACTTCCCTGCTGGGCAATCTGTTTGGCGATGGTAATAAGCTTTTCCCGCCGCATCTCTTTGTCCATTTCAAGGTAGTTAAAATTCAGATCATCCAGGTACTGCGCAGCATAATGGCTGATATCAAAATAATCACTGTTAAGCTGCTGCATGATTCCCGTGACCGAACGCGCAGGGATCACCTGTTGAAAGGCCTCGGCTATCGCACTCTGAAAGCTTCTTACTTGAGCAACCGAAGGATCCCAGACCGTTCGGTAATCTTCTCCGGCTTTATAGCTATTCTCTGCTTCCTTCGATATATAGAGATCGACAAACTCATTCAGGGCCATCGTAACAAAAATTAGCTCCGGCCAAAAAATATTAAAAGCCAGGTAAAGATTTTTATCATATTGTGCATGCTGCGATGTATGTTCTTCATTTGGAATAAGGACTCTCCCGCGATTTCCCTTGAGTGCCTCACCCAGCTCCTCGCAGACTCCCAGCACACGCAAACGCGCTCCTTCATAGGCCGGCCATTCACATCGCTCCCCCGTAATGCGCTCAAGCGCAGCTTGAAGCGCCTCAAAATCCATCCTGTCACCGTGAACAGCAGCTCCAGTGAAATTAGGTGTATTTCTCAGAAAAATCATGCTACTCCCTCCATTCCTAGGAATACTGTCGCTTATTGAACCCCTTGGGCCTGGATTTTCCCTTTTCATGGGCTCTAATCTGGCCTATTGAATACCATGGGGATTGCACTCCCCCTCTTCTCGGGCTCCAATCCGGCCTATTGGAGACCGTGGGGACTGCACTCCCCCTCTTCTCGGGCTCCAATCAGATTAACCAACACTTCGGGTACTTGTTTTTTAAAAGCTTCATACAATGAAATCAATGTATGCTTTACCTTTCCCTCCGGCAGAGCTTTGATAACCTAGCAATTTTACAGAGAACTCCAATTTTTCCATGGGCAATATTCATGGATCCGTTCTTCGCCTGAAGGATTTTAATCATTCTCCTAGTAAACTTAGTGAAAAATCTATGTTCCCTGCTAATTCCGGGAAATCAATCAGCGGATTTCTATTTTGCTGGATACGATGAATTTCCATGTTGCGGCGCCTTTCAAAGTCCGTAACAGGATGCTGCTTGTGCCACTGGAGCAGCATATCAATCCCCCCACTACTGTAGTGGCGAATTTCTTTCGGATAACGAAGCAGGAAGTACAGGGTTGCCCTTGCTGCCTCGCCTTTGCCGCTCTCCGGCTCAAACCTTCCTTCTTCATATTTCCCGCATTGACTTTTGACGACATTTGCATCCATCACGGGAGTATAATCATCGAAATCAAAATAAGGATGATTCGACCTTAGAGAATTGCAGTCTTTCTCACACGTAAACAGATGATGCAAATCTCCCCGCATCGGATTTTTCTTGTCAAACCATGACTGGGGCACCACATGCTCGCAGTTGTACATAAAATCGAGGGAATTAATGCTTTCATCGTCCAGCAAGGGAAACATATTCCTTCTGTTCGTTTCCACTTCATAATCTTCCTTAATCACCTGTGCCGGGTCCCGGACTTTGCCAGAGTAAATGCTCTTGAGGTTTCCATCCTCCCTCAGGTCAACGATTGAATACAGACTATTTCTTGTCGCGGCGTTATAAGGAAGCTGGTTGACGTGTGTATCCTCAAGTAATTTATTCAGATTCCTGAATAAACCTACAGGGTCTTGATGAAGGTCAATTTCGGAGTAATAAGCGCTCGCCAGCTCCTGGTCCTTTTTTTCGTCGTAATATTCTTTTAGGTGCTTCAGCTTCCCTCTTGTGTCTTCGAGAAGCATCAGCACTGAGGTTAGATCATTTCCGTCCAAGGTCCTTCCCTCCTCTTCCTACTTCCTATTCGACATAAGCTGGAAGAGTCCTTTTTTCTGGACAGCAAAGGCAGCTGTCGCAACAGCTGCCTTCACTTCTCCGTTTTATTCCTTTTTAAAAATCCTTCTTCTGCCAGCTGCTCCCAACCGTTGGAATCCGCTGCTTTCCTATAGATATTGGCTTTGAACGTTACAAACGCTAATTCATTTTCATTCTTGGGATTTTGCGCGAAGTATTGGACGGCGTCCTGTTCAAGTGGCGGCAGTTCCACTTCTTCCTCTGTACCATCATCCAGTGACCGCTTTACCAGGAACGCATCTCCGTTAAAGCTTCCGTACCAAAGATGCTTCTCTGAAAAATGTACCGCTGTTCCCTGCATCTCGTCGAATATCTGCTGAAAGCTTTCTCCTCCATCTTGCGAAAGATAAATCCCTTTTGAGCCTGCAGCTGCAATATAGTCCGGATTCTTCGGGTGAACCGCCAGACTCATTACCTTATCCTCAAGGTTCCCCGCGCTTACTCTTCCCCATGTCTGCCCATTGTCCGAACTTCGATAGAAGCCTCCTGCCGCCATCAACGAGTTATCGTCTGGGCTTAGCACAAAAAGGATATGATTCTGATATCCCGCAGCCATCGTATGAAAGTCTGTCTCACCTTCCAGGACGATTCCTTCCAGTGTCTCGCCATTGTCCCTGCTTTTAATAATCCCCAAAGGATTTGGAAGCATAGAATCCTGCCCCGGATGACCGCTTGCGTAAAAACCATCATCCGTTGCAGAAAAGCCCATATAATCATTATTCTCTTTTTTAGTTTGGAACCAGTTCCCGTCCTCATAGACTTTCAGCCCGTCATGTGCTGCAAAAAAGAGGGCATCCTGGTTGCCGGCATATCCGAGACCATGAATGTGTTCCATCTTTCCAGTATATTCGCTAAAAAAACTGCTGGAGGCAATGTCTCCACCATTGTCGGCCTGTTCCCTTCCTGCCCCGTTTTGCAGATCTTCGGTCAAAACTTCATCTGGCAGAACTTCCTCACTGCCCTGGCCGCACCCTGCCAATGAAGCAGCAAGCATCAAAGCGCCCATTATCGAAAAAATTCTATACAATGCTATCCGGCTCCTTTTTTTCTGGTTATCTACCGCCGTTCCGCATAAAAAATGCTTATTTAGAGGATTCCGATTAAGTACCATTCTATACATTCCTCCACTTGATTGACACCCATGCCGATGGTGGTAATTTTTAGGGATAAACGGCGGGCCTCAAGGGAAGAAAGGGTATATCGGCCTATTTAGTGTTCATGTCCTATTTCTTCATATTCTCTGCACATTTTCTTGTTATAACTATTGAAAAGATAAAAAAAGGAGGAACTTAAAAGTGAAAAAGAATTGGATGTTACGGATTGCTACTTTGTTAACGGCCCTGTTGCTGGCAGCTTGCGGTGGAGGAGGCGACGAAGCCGCGCCTAATAATGGCACTGATACAGAAACCGGGCAAAACACGGAACAAACCGAAAAGGAAGAGAATGATGGCGGCCATGGAGACCACTCCAACATGAACCATTCCGGCACTGGTGAACTTCCCGAAGGAATTCAGGAAGCCCAAAACCCTGCCTATGAAGTGGGAAGCAAAGCCATTATTGAAGAAGGCCACATGAGCGGAATGAAGGGTGCGGAAGCCACTATTGTCGGAGCCTACGCAACAACCGTTTATGCGGTTTCCTACGACCCGACAAACGGAGGCGAGAGGGTCGAAAATCATAAATGGGTTGTCCACGAGGAAATTCAGGATGCCGGAGACCAGCCATTTGAACCTGGGCAGGAAGTCGTCCTTGAAGCCGACCATATGGAGGGAATGAAAGGCGCCACAGCGGAGATTGATACAGCGGAACAAACAACCGTATACATGATCGATTTCACTCCAACTGACGGTTCCGAACCCGTCACCAATCACCAATGGGTAACAGAGGACGAATTGTCACCTGCTGAATAAACAAAGGTCCCTCAATCGGATAAGCTTGAGGGCCTTTTTCTCCATTCGGACTCTGGCCCCTCTCTTCTTCCATCTCCAGTCCGAATGAAATCGACAAAAAGACAGCTGAGCAAAAACTCCCAGCTGTCTTTCCCAAATATTTATTCCATTTCCACAACAGGTTCTTTTATACTCACACTCACACGGTCGATTCTTCTGTCATCCATCTTGGTGACGGCGAAAACGATGTCCTTGTATTCAATGGCCGGGGTTTCATCAGGTCCCGGGATGTAGCCAAGCTGGCCAATGATGAATCCGCTCAACGTATCGTATTCCTCATTCGGGAGCTCCACTTTAAGGACTTCTTCCACCTCATATAAGTTGAGGGTCCCCACCATCCTGTAATTAAGAGCGTCAATCTGCTCGATTTCGACGACCTCCAGCTCGGGCTCATCATATTCATCAAAGATATTCCCGACAATTTCTTCGATCAGGTCTTCAATGGTGACAATCCCGTCTGTACCGCCATATTCATCAATCGCAATCGCCATTTGGATATTGTTTTTCTGCATATCCCTGAACAATTGGTCTATTCTCATCGATTCCAGAACGTAATAAGGTTCGCGAAGCAAATTTCTTAAATTAAAGGACCCGCGGTCGTCGCTTTCAATAAACTGAATCAAATCCTTCACATGCAGAAGACCAATGATATTATCGAGATTCTCTTCATACACGGGAAATCTCGTATATTTCTCAACGTTCACGATTTGCAGCGTTTCTTTCAGGCTGCTGTCGACCGGAATCGCAATCAGATTGGTTCTGTGCGTCATAATATCGGAGACTGTTTTATTATCGAATTCAAAAATATTGTTGATCATTTGTTTTTCCGAATCCTGGATTGTTCCTTTTTCCCTTCCGACATCGACCATCATCCTGATTTCTTCCTCGGTCACATTCTCTTCCTCTGCATTCGGGTCAACCCCGAACAAGCGGACAACCACATTCGTCGACATTGTCAAAAGCTTGACGAATGGAGCGGAAATTTTCATCAGCACAGTCAAGGGTGCGACTGCGAACATGGCAATCGCTTCTGCTTTCTGAAGAGCAAGCCGCTTTGGAACCAGTTCACCAAGCACCAGGGTAAAGTAAGATAATACCAGGGTAATGACAACGACTGAAATGCTCTCAAGCAATCCTGGCGCCAAAGGAACCCCGAGATCAACAAGCACCTCTGCAAGCACACCCGCAAAGCTGCCCGCGGCAAAGGCACTCGCAAGGAAACCCGCTAGCGTGATTCCTATCTGGATGGTCGCCAAAAATCGGCTGGGTTCAGAAAGCAAGGCATGGAGCATTTTAGCCTTTTTATCTCCATTGTCTGCCATCATTTTCACTTTATTATCATTTAACGAGATCAACGCAATTTCTGATGCCGCAAAAAAGGCATTCAGGATAATTAGTACGATTAGAACCAATATCTCGGTCCCCAACAAAAATCAACCTCCGGAAATAGTAAATTTGGCTCAACCTTTCAGCCTGCTTATGGCAAGGCAGAAATAAGCCTTTTTTTATATAGGAATGCAATAAGATTCAAAACCCATTCGGGAGCCTTCTTTGGGAAAAGCCTTCTCCGGTAAAGCCTGTAAAAGGCAGACTTAAGGTCATCCCATTGTTTGCATTTTTTTGTCTGGCGAAAACGGGCAACATCTATAATCTTAATTCTTCCCTCTTTGGTAATCAGGATATTCCTCAAATGGATATCAGAAGGATTCAGGTTTCTGGCCCGTGCCATGTCAAGGGCATAATCGATTTCGCTGATTTGGGCCTCTGTTACGGCAATCCCCTTCACCAGACAGTTGAACAAAGTGTCGCCTGCAATATAATCGATTACCAAATAATTAGGGCCATGTTCATATATGTTTGGATAATAATGAATCCCTTGCAGAATAGTATAAATGTTTGCTTCTTCTTTTGCTATTTTTTCGAAAGGAGCAAAGAACACCTTAAGCACCTTGTTTGTGCCTCTGATTTTAAAAACATAGGCGCTTCTCCCTCTCCCAATAAACTCCAGGTCTGCATCCTTTTCATCCAGCCTGGTTTCTGAGCCTATTTGGGTAAATTTCACACTTTTAGCCAGTGAGCTGAATGATTTCATCAACAGGTTTCCTCCTTCTAACGGCAAAAGGGGACAGGAAACTGCCCCTGCCCTTATACCGCTTCCTGTTCTTTCTTTTCTTTCGTCAGGAACCAGCCGGCTGCGGCAATTCCAATTAGAACGGTGTAGAAAAACAATTTCCACTCTGTGGAATGGGCGAATTCGTAAGAGAGCACCCCGATATCCGGGTGTCCCAATGTGAGTACCGCAAGCTTGACGCCCACCCAGCCAACAATGGCGAAGGCAGCGATTTCGAGCCCGGGCCGTGAGTGCAGCAGTTTAACAAACAGATTCGCGGCGAAACGCATGATGATCAATCCAATCAAGCCTCCGGCAAAGATCACGAGAAATTTACCGCCATCCATGCCGCCGATCTGGGGGAGGTTTGTGTTCGGAAGAGTCATCGCCAAGGCAACTGCAGCGAGGATGGAGTCAACCGCAAAGGCGATGTCAGCCAATTCAACTTTAAACACGGTGCCCCAGAATCCGGACTTCTTCTTTTCAACCGCTGCTTCTTTGCCATCTTCGGACTTTTTAAAATAAAGTTTCCTGACAATATGGTTGATGGCGATGAACAATAGATACAAGGCGCCGATTGCCTGCACTTGCCACACATCGACAAGGAAGGAAATCGCAAATAATGAACCAAAGCGGAAGACGAACGCTCCTGCCAGCCCGTAAAAGAGCGCCTTTTTTCTTTCTTCTTCCGGAAGGTGCTTCACCATGATCGCAAGTACCAGAGCGTTATCGGCTGCCAGCAAGCCCTCGAGTGCGATGAGCAGTAGCAGTACCCATCCATATTCCATTAAAATTGACAGTTCCAAAAGTTATTTCCTCCCTGAGGTGATTTATTTGATATTTAACGATGGTGGTCACCATGCAATCTGGATTTCATCATGGTCGACGCTTTCGACACCTTCTTTAAAAAACAGCCTCGTTTTAAATCCATAAGACCGTGATTCTGTAGAAACCTCCAGGTCATCCGGCAGCCTGAAGGCAAAAGGAAATCGACTGTCGCCGTCAGATGTAATGGTTGTGGAGGTCAGGATGGTCGAAGTATGAATGACCTCTTCATTTCCTGTCCTTTCATTATCCATTACCAGATCACATTCAATCCGTTTTAACTGCTGTTCGATTGTGCCACCCTTAATGCGGAAATAACCTTCGACTTTTTCACCAGGCTTGTAGGTTTCCTTATCAAGAACCAGGTCAACCTGTGCCGAACCGATTCCCAAAAGAGACAGATATTTTCTCAGTAACATACGCCACTCCTGTTATCCAATTGATTTTAAGCGTTGCGGGCCTCCTGGACTCTCCTGGAATGCTTGGCTTCAAGGCGGGCCTCAATTCTTGCGAGTTCTTTCTGGTCCCGCATTAGTTCTTCCTTATTCCTCTTTACCAGTTCGATGAAACTTATTTTCTTCTTTTTCAATTTTACCTCTCCATTCTTTACTAGATTGATATTATTGAAAGTTCATAACGCCCATTATCAGGTCTAAAATAATAAAAAGACCCTTACCAGTATGGTAAAGGTCCCAAAAACAATAAAAGACCTCTACCAAAATAGGCAAAGGTCTTGCTAACAACATTCACGTTGCCAACAAAGCCGGGAGATTGGCAACCTCCGAAATGACGACTTTGCTGTAAAAGCTACTCCCCTTTAGGAGAACTATTCAAATAATTATTTATAATATATTCTATTGCGCCCTGCTTTGTCAAGGGATAGGTATTTTATCATCTTTGACTCTTGCCATCTGGTTCGAATGTTAATCCTATTCAGCCGTAAACCTGCGTTGAGCCAATTCATTTTCGAGCATGAAGAAGGCGTTGCTATCGTTCTCGATCCGTTTCAACTTCTGGATAAGGCTGTCGAACAGCGCTTCTTCCTCCACTTGTTCCTCAATAAACCAGTTTAAAAATGTCCTCGTCGCATGCTCGCGTTCTTCAAGGGCCAGATCGGCAAGGTTATAAATGCGCCTGGTTACTTCCTTTTCATGGTCAAGCCCTTTTTCAAAAGCATCCAATACGGAAGCAAAGTCATTGTTGACAGGCGGCTGGCCTTCAATCGTCATTCGAACACCAACATCATTCAGGAAATGATAAAATTTCATCGCATGAAACCGTTCTTCCTCAGCCTGAACCAAAAAGAAATTGGCGAATCCGTCAAGGTTCTCTGCTGAACAATAAGCAGCCATCGCCAAATAGGCATGCGCCGAATAAAATTCATAATTCATTTGGCTATTCAATTCCCGTGCAAGTTTTTCACTCACCAAAAACAAGCCCTCCCTCTGATTCTTGATTAATTTACCATTCCCTTTCAACAAGCAAACAAACGCGATCCTTCAGAAAAAGGCGACTCTCCACGGAGAATCGCCTTTCTGTCTTGAAGGGGAGACCGCTATGCATAGATGCATGAATCTTCCCGGTTCATGTTCACTCGTTTTTAAAGTGGCCGGAGCGGTTGACTTTTGTCCGCAGATAGTTCTCGTTAAACTCTGAAACATCTCCCCACAGCTGGACTCTGCCGCTTACCTCCAGCCCTGATTTTGCCAGAGCCTCCAGCTTTCTCGGATTATTCGTCATGAGGATCACCGGCTTGGACCTCAATGCTCTCAATACCTGGATGGCATCATCGTAATTCCTGGCATCATCCACGAAGCCCAGGCTTTCATTGGCATCGACCGTATCATAGCCATTCTCCTGAAGGACGTAGGCCATCGCTTTGCTGAAAAGCCCAATCCCTCTTCCTTCGTGATTCGCCAGGTAAAATAGGGCCCCTGTTCCATGCTCTACAATCATTTTCATTGATTGCTTCAGCTGGAAGCCGCAATCGCAGCGTTTGCTGCCAAAGATATCGCCGGTATGGCAAATCGAATGCATCCTGATAAGGGCATCTTCCCCATAGGAGAAGTCCCCATAGACCAGCACGCTCGATTGCTGGAATTCGGCAAGATTGGCCGAAGACAATTTATCAATGATCCTTTGGTAGTCTTCGGTCACTTCGTCGCAGTTGAGCCAGCAATACCACTGGAACTCCACCGTTTCGCCATACAAATTGACCGGCAGCCGGATAGGGCCCACAAGATAAATGGCCCCTTTATCGGTTTTTATCAGCTGAATTTTATCTTTAAGGACCGACAGAACTTTTGATTCTAACTTTGTTTGCACCATCTGATTACCTCTTTTTTGTCTTAGTTTTTATTATTGTCCTGTTTTTTATTTAACCATTCTCTAAAGATTTCTGCAAAGCTTAAAAAGAAAGCATTACCTCTCTCTTTCGAAGTAATGCTTCCTTGTCATATTAATTATTCAGGATTGTGTTTCCCTGTTCCTGTTTTTTGAAGACCACTTGATCAAGCGCGTAAAGCTTGGATCCATTCACAGCGATGAACACGGCCATCGCCAAAAGCGCAAGGTCAAGCTCATATCCTGCAGAAACTCCATCTCCCAAAAGGCCGGCACTAAGCTTCACGGTCAGGATTGCGCCCGCCATGATGACTGCAAGCAAACCAGAAACAACACGGCTGAATAGTCCAAGAATCAGCGCAATACCGCCAACCATCTCGATAAAGGCAACGGCATAGGCAAGGAATCCCGGAATGCCGATGCTCGCAAACCATCCTGCTGTATTTTCAATTCCTCCCTGGAATTTTACCAACCCATGCACAAAGAAAATAATTCCCAAAACGACTCTTAGCATCAATACACTTGCTTCATATTTTTTTCCCATTTTAATTTCCTCCTTCATTTAGTTCGCCAAATTGCCAGACGCTATGGCTCAGGTTTCCGTATCGGTAGCTGCGGTGCAGCAGTTTTGCACTAGGCTGGCTGTCCGCCGCGCCCATTGCATAAAACAATGGAACGAAGTGTTCTTTCCCATAAGGCGGCACGGCATATTCTGCAGCCGGCGCTAAAGATTCATACTTGAACAGTGACGACAGGTCCCAATTCACTAAATGGCGTTCAAGCCATCTGTCAAAATCAAGTGCCCATCCATCCACGTTTTCCTCATTGCCGCCCATCTTGACCGCCCCAAGATTATGGACGGTTCCTCCGCTGCCGATGATTAAAATATTTTTCTCTCTCAGCGATGCCAGGGACTGGCCAATTTTATACTGCTCCTCTGGCGGAAGCTGCGGATTCACGCTCATCGAGATGACAGGAACATCCGCCTCGGGGTAAAGCATCCTTAAAACGACCCAGGCACCGTGATCCAAGCCGCGCTTGGTGTCCACGTTATAAGTGAGATTATGCTGTTCGAATAATTCCAGTATTTCCTTGGTGACATCCTTATTTCCTTTTGCAGGATATTTGATCCTGTATAACGCCTCCGGAAATCCGCCAAAATCATAAATAGTAGCAAACTCATCCACATCACTCACTTGCTGGGCAGATTCTTCCCAGTGTGCAGAAAACAGGACAATTGCCGCGGGCTTTGGCATGGAGCTCCCCAATGACTTCAGGAACTGTGTATAGCTGTTATCCTCGATTGCGAGAAGGGGTGCTCCATGCGCAATGAATAAAGACGGCATCATATTGTATCTCCTCGCTTTCTTTGATGAATAAAAGATTCATATTGAGAAACAAAATGGCCGAAAAAATTTTTGTTTCCCAATATGAACATTTGTTATTTATAAAGTAACATCGACTCATTGCCATGTCAACCGTTTTTTTGTTAATATAAAATTAAGTTTACTATAAGGAAACTCTCTGAGGTGAGAATTATGGATATAGGAACAAAAATCCGCGCCATCCGCAACCGAAAAAAAATCACCATTGCACAAATGTGTGAAGGCACAGGACTATCAAAAGGTTTTATCAGCAATGTTGAAAACAATAACACATCCCCCTCAATCAGCACGCTCAGTACAATTGCCTCTTATCTAGGCGTTCCATTGCCCTACCTGCTGCTTGAAAAGAAGCAGCACATGCGCGTCGTCCGCAAAGATGAAAGGCCGCAGTCATCTTTTAATAATCTGACCATTGAACATTTGGCTTCGAAAGGCGGGCTCACGCTGAAAATCGTTGAATTGCCGCCTGGCGCTTCCATTGGCGAGCCGCATGCCCATGAAGGCGAAGAGACGCACTTGATCCTGGAAGGAAAAATCTTCGCCGAACAAGGCGAAGACAGCATCATCGCCGAAAAAGGGGACAGCTTCAGCTGGAATGCCAGCGTTCCCCATTACGTCAAAAACGCTGGCGACAGCAAAGCCGTCATCCTCATCTCGTCCTATACGGATGCAGAGCTGAGGGATATGCTCTAAGAAAAACGGTGTCATTCGAAAATGAATGACACCGTTTGTTTATGAATGCGATTATTTGATGGTTTCCTTTAGCCTTCTTACCACATGTTCCATTTCTTCCTTCGTCGTCTCCCGCCCGAAGCTGAAACGGATTGTGCCCATGCCGACCTTTTCAGGCACCTGCATTTCCTTCAATACCGGAGAGAGCTCCACCATGCCGGCATGGCAGGCTGAACCGGTCGAAGCGGCAAGCTCAGGGATGGCATCCAATAGATCCTGGCCGACTTTTCCTGGAAAGCTCACATTCAGCGTGTTTGGCAGCCGCTCGATTGGATGCCCGTTCATTACAACCTGGTCTCCAAATTCCTTTTTCAGCTGCTGCCAGAAATAATCCGTGAGGCCCTTCATTTTGGGAACATCCATCTGCACTAAGGCAATTTCGCATGCTTTTCCTAACCCCGCGGCCAGCAAAGTATTTTCGGTCCCGGCGCGCAGGCCGCCTTCATGCCCTGCCCCATGGATCAGCGGCTCCAGCTCGGTACCCTTTTTGATGTACAGCGCGCCAATTCCTTTCGGAGCATATAATTTGTGTCCAGCGATCGTCAGCATGTCCACTTGCATTTCTTCCACGTCCAGCGGCACTTTGCCTGCCGATTGGGAAGCATCAGTGTGAAAAGCAAGCCCATGCTTCCTGGCAGTTCGTGCAATCTCCTTTAGCGGCTGCAGTGTGCCAACCTCATTATTGGCATGCATTACAGAAATCAGGATGGTATCCTTGGTAACGGCCTTTTCAATCTCCTCCGGCGACACCACACCATACTGGTCCACCCCGACATAGGTAACCTTCGCCCCAATGCTCTCAAGGAACCTGCACGGATTCATGATCGCCGGGTGCTCGATTTTTGTGGTGATGATATGATTTCCCTTCCTGCGATGCTTGAAATAGTAGCCTTTGAGGGCAAGATTGTTGCTTTCGCTTCCGCCGCTGGTAAAAATAATTTCTTCAGGCGAACAGGAAAGGAAGCTTGCAACCCTCTGCCTTGCTTTTGCGAGCAGTTCCTTAACCGGCTTCCCTGCCCAATGCGTTGCCGACGGATTGCCGTAAAAACTGCTGACCAGGGGAAGCATTTCTTCCGCTACTTCAGGCGCAACCGGCGTGCTGGCATTATAATCAAAATAAACTTTGTTCATTTGGATGAATCCTTTCTGCAAATTAAATGTTCTCCTACCTCTATTTTACTTCTGCCGGCCAGCTCATGCATGAATTTTGGCTGCACTTTTGGCGATGCATGTTTTGTTTGCCGATGAAGGCGGTTTATTTTCCGAAAATCATTGTTTATTTGCCGATTACGATTTTTATTTTCCAAATCAAGAGTTTTATTTCCCGGATTTCAGCTTTTATTTTCTAGTTACATGTTCTATTTGCCAGATTGCCACTTCTATTTGCCAAATTTCAACTCTTATTTGCCGACATACCGCTTCTATTTGCCAATCACATTTCTATTGGCCGAATTTCAAATTTTATTTACCGAAATCCCCGTCTTATTGTCCAGTTTGATGAATTAATTGCCGATACATTATCTTCTCCGTCTTTTTTTCAGAAAACCTTGACAATTCCCAACATGGTGGTAGTATAAAAGACAAATCAAATACCCAACTGTACCACTAGGGGAGCTTTATTGGTAACATCTTTACCTGAAAAGCTGAGATTGGAGTGAGACTCCGAGACCCTTGGAACCTGATCTGGCTCGTACCAGCGTAGGGAAGTGGCGTTCGCGGACACATTCGTGTGCATTTTCCAAAAACCACTTTCTTTATGTTGTTAAAGAAGGTGGTTTTTTTATGTTTAATCTGCGGTTTGGTACTTGGTTTATAAAAAAATCTGGAGGGGAAAACAATGAAATTTTCACAGGAACTTCGTCAGGCAGCCGATCACATTTGGGAAGCAAGCTTTCACCACCCGTTTGTAAAAGGAATCGGAGACGGGACATTGTCTTTGGATTGTTTTCGGTATTATGTTCAGCAGGATGCCTACTACTTGTCCCATTTTGCAAGAGTACAGGCCTTGGGAGCTGTCAAGGCAACAGACCTTCATACTACCAGCCGGCTTGCCGCCCATGCCCAGGGTACATACGAAGCCGAACTGTCGCTTCACGAGAATTTTTCAAAGAGATTGGGTATCACCGATGAAGAAAAGGAAAACTTCAAGCCCGCCCCGACTGCCTACGCCTACACTTCCCATATGTACCGCGCAGCCTATTCCGGCCATATTGGGGATGTAATTGCCGCCCTGCTGCCCTGCTACTGGCTGTACTATGAAATTGGCGAAAAACTGCAAGGCTGCACGCCTGAAGAACCGATTTACCAGGAATGGATTGCCGCCTATGGCGGTGAGTGGTTCCGGACACTCGTAGAAGAACAGATTGCCAGACTCGATGCCATCGCCGAAACCGTGACCGAAGTAGACCGCGCCAGGATGAAGGAACATTTCATCCTCAGCTCCCAATATGAGTACTCCTTCTGGGAAATGGCCTACCAATTGGAAACATGGCCTGTCCAAAAAGAAACTCTGGAAATTTAGGAGGATACGAAAATGACAAAAGGATTAAAACTAACAGACATCCTTGTGACCATCGTCATCGCGATTGCCTTTGGGATTGTCTACATTCTCTGGGGGCCGCTTTACTATGCCTTAAGCCCGCTGGGCCTGCATCTTGACCAGCTTGTCTATGGCATGTGGTTCATCGCCGGCCCGGTCGCCTATCTGATTATCCGGAAACCGGGTGTTGCCTTCCTCGCTGAGGTGGCGGCGGCTTCCGGGGAATTCCTGCTGGGCTCGCCATGGGGATTGTCAGTGCTGCTATACGGAGCCGTTCAGGGTTTGTTTGCTGAGCTTGTGTTCATGCTGGTCCGCTATAAAAAGTTCAATCTTCAAATTGCGGTACTGGCGGCGACTTCTTCCTGTGCCGGCTCCCTGCTCATGGACGCTGCATATGGGGAAATTGGCGCGCTTGCAGCATGGAATCTCACCTTGCTTCTGGCCGCCAGGTTTATCGGCTCCATT
Source organism: Mesobacillus campisalis (assembly GCF_000986785.1). Lineage (GTDB taxonomy): Bacteria > Bacillota > Bacilli > Bacillales > Cytobacillaceae > Mesobacillus_B > Mesobacillus_B campisalis. The sequence continues at coordinate 59,053 of NZ_LAYY01000014.1, forward strand.
TTCTTTGCCGGCATTATGGCTTTCTCACTTGTCAAGGTGCTGGAAGCCACAGGAGTGACCAATCTGGTACGCCCTTCCTCCCGGGCCGATTATGCAGCGTTGGATGAGGACATGAAAGGATAAGGATCTAAAAATGGAACAACTTGCCATCCGTAATTTGCGGCTGAAATTTCCCGGAGAGAAGTCCCTGCTGTTCAGGGACTTGTCCCTCTCCTTCAAAGAAGGGGAAAAGGTTTTGCTGCTTGGTCCCTCGGGCTGCGGCAAGTCCACCCTTTTACAAGTTCTGAGCGGCCTGATTCCACGCTCGATTGATATCCCGATGAAAGCAGAGAATTACGCTCCCCCATCTTCCTGGGGATATGTATTCCAGGATCCCGACAGCCAATTTTGCATGCCATTTGCCGATGAAGAAATTGCATTCGTCCTTGAGAATCTGGGTGTACCGCGGCATGAAATGGATGGCCGGATCCAGCGGCACCTAAGGGAGGTTGGCCTGCATCTGGACGACCTTCATACGAACATCAGCACCTTATCAGGCGGCATGAAACAACGGCTCGCCATCGCCTCCGTGCTAGCCCTTCAGCCTGAGGTCCTCTTTCTGGATGAACCGACCGCCATGCTCGATCCTGAAGGGACAAAAGATATCTGGAGCTTGCTGAAGCAGGTGGGCGAGGACAAAACGGTGTTGGTGGTCGAGCATAAAATTGACCATGTTCTTGAGTTTATCGAAAGGATTATTCTTTTTAATGAAAATGGTGAAATCATCGCCGATGGACCAAAGGGAATCATTTTTTCCCGTTACAGGCAGGTGATGCGGAATCAGGGAATCTGGTATCCTGGCGTTTGGGAGGAGCATCTTCGGCAGCAGCCTTTACCTCCTGTACAGTCCAAAGGAGACCTCCTCTTACATCTCCAAGATTTTAAGGGCTACCGGAAAAAGGAACCTAAAATTGCAGTAGAAGACCTCAAGGTAATTCCGGGGGAATGGATTGTCATCAGGGGAGAAAATGGCGCTGGCAAAAGCACCTTTCTGCATGCGTTGATGCAATTCATCAAACACAAGGGGACGTATGAACTGTTGGGAACGCCCATTAAAAAGCTTAAAAACATAGTAGACTATATGACGTTTGTCTTTCAGAACCCTGAATTTCAGTTTGTAGCAAACACTGTTAGGGAAGAAATTGCCTATTCTTTAAGGATTGAAAAAAGGGATTCAGTACAAATCGAGGAAACAGTCCAGCGGCTGCTGCATTTATTCCATCTTGCAGACCATCAGCATAAAAACCCCTTTCAGCTATCGATGGGACAAAAGCGCCGGCTAAGCGTCGCCGCTTCCATCGTCAAGGAACAAAAACTGATGCTGCTTGACGAGCCTACCTTTGGGCAGGATTCAAGAAACACTTTTGCCTTGCTAAGCTGGCTCGAGGAGTACCGCCAGCAGGGCACCACCATCATCATGGTGACACATGACGACCATATTTCGGACCACTATGCCTCAAGAGTTTTAACCATAAAAGACAGGCAACTCATCAGTGACGAACAAACCCGAAGGCATGAAGCAAACCCGATTGCCGGGACGTCTGGAGGTGCTTTTTAGTGAACCTTTACCAAAATGAAACATGGCTCCACTCCGTCAATCCCAGCCTGAAGCTTCTTGGGTTAACCATCTTGTGCATCGGTGCGCTGTGGATCCATGACCTGAATTACATGGTGACTGTGACTGTCGGGATTCTGGTTTTATTTCTGGGTTTTACCGGGCAGCGTTTCCGGTACCTCTTTCTCCTGTTCATTCCATTCATGTTCATCTTCTTATCCACCTCATCGGCGATGATCATGTTCGGGCAGGGAGAAACCACCTGGTTCAAATGGGGGCTTGTCCATATAACAGAGGAAAGCTTTTTGAGAGGGATGCTTGTAGGCTTGCGCGCTCTGCTGTTTGCGGCTCTCGGGCTGACTTTTGCGCTTACGACCAAGCCCGTGAACTTGTTTTATTCGCTGATGCAGCAAGCGAAGCTTAAGCCCAAATATGCTTACAGTTTCATGGCGGCTCTCAGGCTGATTCCTATTATGATGGAAGAATTCCAGACAATCAGGAATGCCATGAAAGTGCGCGGGGTTGAAAAACAACTAGGAACTCAGGGAATCACATTTAAACTCAAAGCCTGTTCCATTCCCCTCCTGTCCGGAAGCATCCGCCGTGCCCACCGGATTGCCGTGGCAATGGAAGCGAAGCAATTTTCCGAATCTCCTCACCGGACGTACTATTATCAATTCAGATTTTCGTACGTCGATACGCTTTTCATTTTGTATTTTGCTCTATTGCTTTCGGCAGGCTACTTTGTGGCTGTCTGGATTCCATTTTTACCATAATAAAAACCGCGAGAACGTAAATCTCGCGGTTTTGATCTATGCCACTATGAACATATCCCCCGCATTTGTTTTTAATGAATTTGAAAAATAAACGGAGAGATTCCGCCTATATTGGGAAATACACACATTTCCCGCAATATAAGGGGAGCTTTTCCGCTTATCTTCATCTAATCCTTAGATTTAGGTCTAAAATACAGTAGTTAAGCGGAATATATCCGCTTATTTATACTTCATAATCCCCTTCTATATACATTAAGGGGAATTTCTCCACCTATGAATTCCTACCTGATGGAAAATAAGCATTCACAGATTTTATTCTCGAAACAAATTAGGTGCGTTTTATTTATTCCTCCTCATAGGTAATTGCCTGATTGCCGAATTGCTCCCATCCGGCAATGAACGCATCTTTTGGATGCTGCACATTCTTCTCATCCAGCGGGTCGTTCACATAAACATGCTCCTCGTCGTATCCTGTCACCAGGACAGAGTGCCAGTTATAGGTGATGTCGATTTCTCCTTGCTGTGTTTCCCATGTTTCCCACTCTTCCTCTGGAACCACGTCAAAAGTGCTTGTCACCAAAACCCAGACAGGACGGCCATCAGCCACATAGTTCAATACATCCTCAAAACTCTCTCCCGTCAGGTCGATCACTCGCCCAGGCAAGTAATTCTCTGCCAAATCTGCTATCGGACCATGGTAGACTCCAAGTCCAGGCTTGTCCATTGTTTCCATATTGCCGACAAACCCTTCCGCCGGGTGGCCTCTTTTTCCATCTTGTTCAAAAGGAACCTTCTTGATTTCCTCCGCCAGCGTCATTTTATCCACTTCCTCGCCAGCATGCTGCAGCAGCATCGCAAGCGTTGTCACTTCACAGCCCCGTTCAAGCTCGGGCAGCTGCGAGATGTGCGGGGCATCAACCTTCGCTTCCTTTTGTTCCGCGTCAGGAGGCGGGCTTTCATTCCCCGAGCATCCTGCCAAAACCAATCCCAATGCAAGAAAAACTTTTTTCATTGCGGGCTCTCTCCTATTTTCGTTCTATATCTGTTCTCTTCCCTTACAGACTGTTCCTAATCGCTGGATAGGTGAAATTTGTACCGATTCGAAAAACCTGTTTTAACCCGCCTTGAAATCAGGTAATACTATAATGAGGTGATAATGATGATTAAAGCAGATTCACTTGAAGAATTGAGCCGCTTGGCGAAACAGGCAGGAGAAAATTCATGGCTCCTTGTAAGTCAGAATGAGAGCTATCCTGCCGGTTTCACGTTGGGAGATGAAGATAGTGCGGCAGGAACCACGCTTAAAATGGAAATGCAGCTTCTGCTCGAGACACCCGAACAGAATTATTATTTTGCCAATCAATATCAAGATGAAGAGTTATATAAAGAAGCAATTAGCCAATTGGAGGAACTGATGGAGGAAATCCGGTCCGAAACAGTGGAGCCTTCTGTTATGGAGGCGAGATTGCATCAGAATTAGGAAAAAAAATCAACAGGCCAATGTAGCCTGTTGATTTTTTTGTTTGTTACGGAACCGCAATCAGATGAGGATCAGCAATGGAATAGCCTTTGGACTGCAGCCCTTTTACGATATCCTCCAGTGCATCCTTCGTCCACTCGCGGTCATGCATCAAAAGGTTTGCCCCATTGGTGAGGTACGGGCTTGTGACCATGATTTCAGCCAAAGAATCCGGGTTCTGGTATTGCTTCTCCCAGTCATAGCCATACGTCCAGTTCATCAGCAGCATGCCTTCCTCTGCGGCAATTTCTTTGGAATAGTCCGTATTCATGCCGAATGGCGCCCTGAAAAAGGCAGGAGAAACACCGATGATTTCTTTTACCCTATCATTCAGGCTGACGATTTCCTGCTTCTGCTCCTCTTCCGGAATTTGCGTCAAGGTTGGATGCGAATAGGTATGGTTGCCAATCGCAAAGCCCATTTCATGGATCTTTTTTAATCTCTCTTCCTCTTCGGGAGTGTCAAGAAAATGCCCATTCACGAAGAAAATCGCCTTTACACCAAGCCTGTTGAGAGTCTCGGCCATTTCAAGCGAATGCTTGTCTGGTGCATCATCGATGGTGATCAGAACATTTTTTTCCTCTGATCCATCCAGCCGCTCAATGACCCAGTTAGCTTCATTTAGCTTATAGACCGGCTTGGCTTCTTCAGCAGCTTCCTCCGTGTTTTCTTCAGGCTCTTCTGTTTCCTGCGGTTTTTCTGCATTTTCCGTTTTTGGCGCTTCTTCTGTGGGTATAGGTTCTGTGACCTTGGGTTCATTGCTTTGCTTGGCTCCGCTGCATGCGGCAAGCACAGCAGCAGCAAACAAAATGAGTATAAATGATTTCATGCTGATTCCTCCATTATGCTTATTCTAATTTCTTCATACCCACAAGAAAAGGGGGAAATCCAAACTTCTGCAGGTTTTCGACGAAATTCGAACAAATCTTCGAGATTCGTCTTTATAATAGAATAAAAGACTTACAGAGGAGAAATTCAAATGAACTACAAAACTCTTATCATCCTATTGGTTTCTTTCCTGCTGATAGGATGCAGCAATCAACAGCAGACGGCAAGCGAGCCGAAGCAAGCAGCAGCGAAAATGCCAGAAAAAGAAAAAAGCGAATTAGCTGAAAAGCCTGTGCCAGAAGGTTTTAAGTCCCCATTTTCTTTTGATTACCCGGAAGATGGTGTAAAAGGAATCTATGTGACCGGACCAACTGTCAGTGTTTCAAGGTTCGATGAGCTTTTGAAACTCGTGGATAGTACTGAATTGAACAGCATGGTCATCGATATTAAGGATGATTTTGGTTTGCTGCAATATCAGCCCGAGGAAGGCTCACCATTTGAAGAGATTGGCGGTCCATACATAAAAGATCCTGAAAAATTACTAAAAACCTTGGAAGAAAAAGAGATTTATCCAATCGCCCGCGTCGTGGTCTTCAAAGACAACCACCTTGCATCAGAGAGGCCGGAGCTTAGCTTTACCGAAAACGGTGAAGTTTGGAAAAACGGACGAGGCGAAAGCTTTGTCAATCCATTCATGAAGGAAGTATGGGAATACAATGTGGAAATTGCCAAAGAAGCAGCCAAAATGGGCTTCAAGGACATCCAGTTCGACTATGTCCGTTTCCCGGAGGGTTTCGAAACAAGGGACAGCACGCTTGAATACTCCCAGGGAGATTACAGCGATGTGGACAAAGATAATGTCCAAAAAAGGGTCGATGCGGTAACCGATTTTGTTGCCTATGCGAAGAAAGAGCTTGAGCCTTATGATGTAGATGTCTCGGTAGATATCTTCGGCTACTCGGCCACTCTTCCGGAAGCTCCGGGAATTGGGCAGAATTTCTCCAAGATTTCAGCCAATGTGGACGCCATTTCCAGCATGATTTATCCGAGCCACTGGACAAGCTATTTCGGCATTGAAAAGCCTGACCTGCAGCCGTACGAAATCATCAATGAGTATGCCAAGCATGAAAACAAGGTACTGGATGCATTGGAAAACCGCCCGGTATCAAGGCCGTGGATCCAGGATTTTACCGCAAGCTATCTTGGAGCAGGGAACTATAAAAACTACGGAAAAGCAGAAGTGGAAGCCCAAATCCGTGCCTTGAATGAAAATGGCATCGACGAATTCCTGCTATGGAATGCCGCCAACCGCTATACAAAAGGGGTAGATTATACTCCGCTTACACCGTAGATGAAAAGACCGCACTTTGCGGTCTTTTCCCATTTACTCAACATCCGCCGGCGAGGACAGAGCGTCGTTATGAGTATCAACAAACAGCTTTCCGCCGCTGTTCACTACGGCATAATAAACATCCTCAAGCTGCAGGCTCCTTTTTCGAAGTTCAGTCTGGATCCATTCTTGATCATATTTGCCTGATACATTCTTTTCGATGATTTTCCCGTCCATAATCAGTTCAACCGGCAGAGCCTCCGTACCTGAAGAAAGGTTCAGATCCTGTTTTGTAATACTTTGAAAAGGTTTCTTTTTTAAAACAGACAGCTTGCCGCTATCTTCCAGCAAGGCATATTCCACTTCCTGAATATGGAACACACCTCCTTCTCTCAGCTGCTGGTTCAGGTCATCAATGGAGAATTTCACTTTCTTCATATTTGTTTCAAGTATTTTCCCGTTTTCAATCACGACTGTTGGCTTCCCCGTCAGCCACCCCCTGATTTTCCGGCTTTTAGACGCTGCTATTAACAATAAATAAAACAAGACAATCATCGATACGAAGCCTGCCATCATATCAAGGAAACCAAGCTTCGTATTGAACCCCATATTGGCGATATAGGAGCCGATCGTTATCGAAAGGGCAAAATTATAGTGATTTTTATGTGCATTGATATGCTTGCCAATCACCAGGGTAATCAGGATTAAGAGAATAAAACTGATGACTGTTCTAAGTATAGATTCCATCATTGCATCCACGCTTGTACTCCCATTAACGTAATTTTTACTATTATTAATGTTTCCTGTCTCTTCCAGTTCTATTACTGCTAACAGCATCTCCTGATAGGGAATATAAAAAGCCGCATCGGTGAATTTTCACAATGCGGCTGCCAAATAGATCAGAATGTACGTTAATACTGAATTCATCCTTTTACATTATTCCTGAATGTATCATAATCATTTTTTATATATTGGAATGCCGCCTGATTGCCGCCATGGTCAGGATGAGTGACTTTTAATAAAGACTTGTATCCTGCCAATATATCCTTGTGGGTGGCTGTTTTTGAAAGACCCAGTTTGCTTCGGTAGTCATTGGGGCTAGTCATGCGGCGGGAGTCCTGGATTTTTTCAGGTTCCTTTTTTCCACCTTTGTAAAGTTCATCCTTCAGCTTTAGAATCTCGCTGCGCAAGTGAAGGTTTTCTTGTAAAAGGCTTTTTGTCTCATGCTGGAGTTGACTTCTCTCCTTCTCGAGATGGAGGATTTCCTTGTTCAGTTTCTCTCGTTGCTGAATCATCGTCTTAACCGATGATTGGTGGAGCTGTTCGAGCCCGTTTATATGTTCATCCTGCGCTTTTAATTTAGCCTGTAATTGCCGGATCAGCCTCTCCTGGTCTGAAGAGTTGTGTGAGGCAGGTGTCTGTGTTGACAGGTATGGAACCTTGGGGCTCTCTTGGCCAATGCTTTGGATCTTTCCATCCCTTAGCCAGCGCCTAACCGTCTGGACGGCAACAGCCTCGTTAACTCCCGCCTCTTTCAGCATGTTAAAAGCCTGGTCTGTATCTTTAAGTATGTATCCGGATTTGCGGCGGACCGTTCCTTCAAAATTCACCTTCCGTTCACGCAGCCAGGTTCTGACCATCCGAATCCCCGCATCCTCAGCCACTCCGGCATCCTTTAAAAGCTCGAACGCCTCCTCTGTGTTCATATTGCTCCCTCCCTTCTTGTGATGATGTATTCGTTATGCGACACTTGTTATTTTGACATATATTCTTAAAATTGAATTTTACTTTTATATTTTATTTCCTTTACAACATTTGGCTGCAAGCGTTTGTTTTTCCTCCGTTTCATAGTAAGATAGTGATTGTGTTTCAGGAGAGGAGGATTTAATGATGCAGGATTTTGTGTTTCAAAACAGTACGAAGTTGATCTTCGGGAAGGATAAAGAACAATTTGTTGGAAAAGAAGCGGTGGCTTATGGCCGGAAGCTCCTTTTGCATTATGGAGGCGGGAGCATAAAGAGCAGCGGCTTATACGACCGGGTGAAGGAATCCCTGAAGGACCAAGGCATCGAGGTATTCGAGCTGGGCGGTGTCAAGCCTAATCCGCGCGTAAGCCTTGTACGAGAGGGAGTTGCGCTATGCAAAGAACATGACATCAGCTTTATCCTTGCCGTTGGAGGAGGAAGCGTCATTGATTCCGCAAAGGCCATCGCGGCCGGTGTTCATTATGAAGGCGATGTATGGGATTTTTTTGACGGAAAGGCAGAAGTTACAGACTGTCTTCCAATCGGTGTGGTGCTGACCATCCCTGCTGCCGGCAGCGAATCCAGCAGCGGTACGGTCATTACAAACGAAGAAGGGTGGTACAAGCGGTCCGCCATGCATCCATCCATGCGTCCCCAGTTCGCCATCCTGAATCCGGTGCTTACCTATACCTTGCCAGCTTATCAAACCGCATGCGGCATCACTGATATGATGGCTCACATCCTCGAAAGGTATTTTACCAATGAGAAAAATGTGGAACTGACAGACCGCCTTTGCGAAGGAGCGTTAAAGACCATCATCAATCATGCGCATACGGTCCTTGAAGAACCGACTAACTATGACGCGCGTGCCGAAATTATGTGGGCGGGTACGATTGCCCATAACGATATGCTTGGCACCGGGAGAATTGGCGATTGGGCCAGCCATGATATCGAGCATGAAATCAGCGGCATTTACGACATCGCCCATGGTGCCGGTCTGGCGATTGTCTTCCCTGCATGGATGAAGCATGTCTACAAGCATGACATAAACCGGTTTGCGCAGTTCGCCAATCGGGTGTGGGATGTAGAAATCGATTTGAACAACCTCGAAAAGACGGCATTAGCCGGAATCAGGAAAACAGAAGAGTTCTTCTCTTCCATCGGAATGCCGATAACTCTGAAGGAAGCCAATATCGGCGACGAACACTTTTCCGAAATGGCAAAAAAAGGAACAGAAAGAGGACCGCTGGGGAACTTTGTACCATTAGATGAAACAAATGTTCTCGAGATTTTTAATTTGGCTAGATAAGATCACTTAGAATGTAGTCCGCCATTGGGACTGCATTCTTTTTTTGGGTCGGTGCTGTCCGAACCCCAAAAAAGGGCAGCCAGTTTCAGTCTGGCTGCCTCCCTTTTTTCTAACGATTATTATTATATCGGTTGCCGAAGAAGTCATTCATTGTTGTATTGAAGTTATCAAACATGCCGTCCCTGTTGCGGTTGTTACGGATGTCATCTGCAAAAGTACCCATTCTGTCATACAAGTCAGGGTCGACGGATACGAATACTTTGTGAATCCTCTTGTCAGCCTGGCGCACCTGGTCGGCAATCTTTTGCTCAAATTTTGATGAAACTTCGCTATAATTGGTTGCTCTGCCAGTATCGCCAGCGGTATTGTTGCCCGCATTTCCGGCACCGGCTGCGCTTCCTCCATTGCCTGTTGTGCTTCCGCCCATGGCAGCATTGTTCCCGCCAGTATCATTGTTCCCGAAGATTGTGTTATTGTTGTTCCTATTGCCTGCTCCCGCATTTTGCAGGTCTCCGCTTCCAGCATCCCCCTGGCCGTCAATGATGCCATCATCGGCCCTGTTCCTGTTGCGGTCAGGCTTGACTGTCCCTTCCTCGATAAATCCTTCGCCATTGCGATCCATGTCATTGACCCTGGCATTTCCATTGTTCTCACGGTTGTTATTGTTGTTATTGTTGTTATTCATTCTTACCGTCACATAAGCATTGTTTTCCGAGATGATAACATGTGCATCTTCCACTTCTTCCATCTTTTCAACTTGCTTTTCCGCACGGTCGGAAATCGTCAGGGTCCGATTTCCATCTCGGTTGTTATTGTTGAACGTTCTGGGGCGATCCTGATTGTTCATCACCTGGGGTCCCTGGTTATTATCGTCCCTTGCCGCGTTATTGTTTACTCCGCATCCTGCAAGGCTCAGCGACAAAACAGCACATCCTGCAACAATCCATGTTTTCTTCATTCTGTTCACTCCTTAAGTTGTTCTCTATCTTATGATGGCTAAATTGAACCAGTCTATTCACGGAATGAACAATAGAAGCACAATGAAAAAGGGCAGCAAAAAATCGCTGCCCTATCCTTGCTATGCTATTTTTTCTTTAAACCTGGCGGCATTTGCTTCACATGGATATCCAGCTCAGCAGTTAGCCCATTGTAATCCACGGAAACCTTCGTCTTTCCTTTTGCCACGGCTTCGACGCCCCCGTCCCGGTCTACTGCAGCAATCGAAGGATGAGCACTTTCAAACTCCAGGCCTGAAGCCAGAACCTTTTCAGAACCATCAAAATACCTGGCCTTAATCACTAGCTGTGCAGTTTCCCCTTCTCTCAGGGAGTTTGGCCCTTCCACAGAGAGCGATACCGGAAGTGCAGGAATAGCGCCTATCCCACCACTGCTCAAAAAGCTTTCAGGAGTTGGCCTCAAGAAACTTCCATATAAAATGTTGCCATCACGGTCCCGTCCAAACTTTTCGGGGACAGCAGTATCTACAAAGTCTTCAGCCGAAACGGCTTTTCCTTCGCTATTGACCGTCTTCTCTCCGTCAAAGAAGAAGTTGGTTTCATCTTTATTGCCGGAGATAAAATCCTCAATTCCTGGTTTTGTCCGGATAGAAAGGTTGTTCTTGAACGTTCCCTGCTCTTCTGCCGAGAAGTATGGGTTGATCCTGAACACGAAATTGAAACGCTTGTTATCAAATGAAGTGTTGTTTTCAACGATCATTTTTCCTGGATTAAAATTGTCGGTAAAACCATCCATGTTATTGTCAAACGCAATGTTGTTGCGAAGCACATGCGCAACCGGAAGTCCTTCGCCGCCGACTTTAAAGCCGCTGCCAGATGTTCCTTCCTCGTTATAGCCATCGCTGAGCTTTCCATTGGAGTAGGAAATATTCCCTTCAAGCGTGACAGGCATGTTAGGGCCTTCGTTCGTCCTATTATATAAATCCCAGCCATCATCGATGTTGTGATGTGCGATATTTCCCCTGAACACATTTCCAACCCCAACGCCCAGCTTTGCTGCAAAGCCGTCGGCATTGATATTAGAAGCATCGCGATTGTCATGGGATTCACTGTTTAAAATCAGGTTGTGTTTTGGCCAAAAATCAGGATTCGAGCCGCTTCCCGCAATATGAAGACCCGTATCTCCGTTATAATTGAACAACATCTGCTCCACAATATTATTATTTCCGCTTAACCTCATCCCGGTGGAAGCGGCTTTTGTAATCTGGATTCCCGCCACCTTCCAGTAGTCTCCGTTCAGCTGCAGGACATTGGAAAGTTTGCCTTGTCCGTCGATAACAACCTTTTCACCATCATAGGCAGCCAATGTTTTCATTTTTCCTTCAGAGCCGCTGTACTCCTTCTTGATGTGAATCATCGAAACCGGAGTATACGTCCCTTCGCGCATGAAAATCGTTTCACCAGGCAGAACATATTTAATCGCGGTTTCCAGGTCCATGGGGTCTTCCATGGTACCTTTCGCGCTGCTCGAACCCTGTGGAGACACAAACAAACCTGCCCCGCTGTTGTATACTTTCTTTGTCACGGTGATATTTTTTGTAATCGGGGCCGTTGGCGGACCGTCAGCAGGAGTATAGTTCACGCTGAAATCCGTTTTTTCCTGCTCTAATTGTGTGTCCAATGAGTAGGCTTCATTGGCCTTGACACCCGCTCCCGATACGACTTCGACGCCGTCTTTCTTAATGGACACTGTGCCATCATAATTGGCCAGTACCTTCAGATCATAATCTGATGAACCATATTCCTGCGCAGATACAATGTTCATCAAAGGACTAACAGGTGCTGGCTCCGTCAGCGGGGTCGGAACGGTATTGGCTTCACTTAGTGTCAGTTCTGCATTCTCAATCACCATCTTGGCATTCCTTGATGCATAAAAGCCCACATACATGGCATCCTTTTCAAGAACCTGGACAAAGTCAGCGCCTTTTACTCTTTGCTCAAACGTCTTTTCTTCAGCAGTATGAGTGAAGGTAACCGACATGATAAACTCGGTATCTGTTCTTTCGAGCTTCACTCTTGCAGGGGTGCCGACGGGAAGAATATAGGCTGAATCCGTTGTAAAACCAGTTGCCTTCAGCTGGCTGCCAAGATTTCCCCATGGATAAAGAACACCAGTGCGGTAGATAGGGGACACGCCATGGCGCATCATGCCGACACCAAAGATATTGGACGCAGCCGGAACCTCTTCATACCCTAAAATCATCGGGTCCTGCCGGGCGGCGCCAATGGCATCCCTGACCATGATGCCGGCACTTTCCTGACCATTAGGATTGGCTCCTGTCTCCGGGCCAAACTGTTCAATGATCATATCCGCTTCCAGGACGAAGTTGTGAAGATTTGGGTCAAGCTTTGTATAATAGAATGTCAGCCCATCATGGCCCGGTGCCATTTTTCCTCCCCGGCTTTCGAGGGTGATTTTCCCTTCAATAGTTCGGGGATTCTCAGGGTCCGCATAATTTGTGCCTACTTTTTCAGGCAGTACATTGGCCGAAAAATTCAGGTCTGTCGATTGTCCAAACGTTACGCTTTGCCATGTCAGGTTTTCCGTGCTCATCGTATTTTCGTTTTCTTCAGCAAATACCGGTAACAACGTGCTGAATGCCAGCAGAAAGGCTAGAATCAGACTGGATATGTTTTTAGACACCATTATTTCTCCTCTCCTCTTTCAAATCGAGGCTGCAATAACCTCTTTTTTCTCTCTAATACGGGGCTTATTTTAAAATACGGGTTTTTAATGGCGCCAAATTTAGCTCCTTCATTTCTTCAATAACCAAAGCGGCTATTCTCCTGGCCCCCTCTTCCTGAAAATGGGTGTTATCCTCCACGCCCTGAGGGTAGTTCACGTGCTCTCCTTCTTCAAGCCAGAGAAACACATCCTTTGTCCCTTCAGGACCTAGCTCCTGGAACAGCGCCTTGCTTTTGGCTGTAAGGTTAATCAGCGGAACATTTTCTTCTTCTGCCAGTTCCATCATCGCTTTCGGATATTCACCATGTGAATCTCGTGCGATTCCTTCTGCCATAAAGCGTCTGCGTTCCACCGGAGTAATGAGTACAGGAACCGCCTTTTTTGCACGGGCACCGTCAATATACTGCTTCAAATGGCTCTTATAGGTGGTATAGGGCTCTGTATAGCGGGATGGATCTTCGATTTTCTGATCATTATGGCCAAATTGAATGAATAGGTAATCTCCCTTTTCAATCTGTTTTAAAATAGCGTCCAGCCTGCCTTCATCTATAAAGCTTTTCGAGCTTCTGCCTGATGAAGCTTCATTTTCAACAACAACCTTGTCATCGAAAAACCCGCCCAGCACCTGTCCCCATCCTGCTCTTGGCGCAGCCTTGCCGTCATAATCGGAGACCGTAGAATCTCCTGCCAGGTAAATTGTGATGGGATTTTTATGACGATTTTCAGATTTGGCTGCGTCAACATAAAGATTGCCGAGAACCAAGGTCGAAACCATCAGCAGCAGGAAGCCTGCCAGTATTTTTTTGCGACGCATTTTCAGCATGATACTCCTCCTAAAATAGCCATTTTGTATGCACCCGTCCCTTATGTACCGCATTCAGATACTCGCCTTACTCCGTAAGCGCTTTCAGTTCTGTCCGGCTTTAGCTGGAGCTTTGGCCTGGGGCATGGCACACCCCTAATATTCCCAATGTCACCGCCTTTTCTTATAGATTAAGGTAATTATTATGGAAGAAATTCAATGAAACAATACAAAATATTTAGAAGATTGTTTTGCTTTTTAAGATAATTTTACACAATAGCTATAAAGAACCAGTGAAATATTCTCGTTAGCAGGTATAAAGACCTTATAAAAACGCACGATGGAATATCCATCGTGCGCTTATGCTGCTATCCAATTTCCTGCTTACGCTTTTCCTTCTCTACCTTCTCTTCATAAAATAGGGAGAAATCCGGGTCTATTTCACCAATCCCAAGATACCTTGCTTTATAGTCTTTAAGAAGGGCAAAGAATTGCTTTCCTAAAATCAGGATCACGACGACGTTGATAAAAGTGGGGATGGCCGAAGAAATATCGGCGAAATACCAGACCGTCTGTCCTGGCAAACCAAAGGCCACACCATATACAACCATCAATGACCCAGGGATGGGATAGAGATAGATAAAGGTCTTCAGGATTCTGTTTTTCATCTTGGTGTTTCCTTTTAACAAATGGCGCAGGACGATTTCATAGTATGAGTACCAGCCCGTTACTGTCGTCAATCCGAATAACAGAATAGACAGGGCAATGACGATCCTGGCCGTATCGCCTATTCCCGTTTGGAAGGCTGTCAGTGTTAAATCGGCTCCTGATAAACCGGATGACCATGCTCCGGTAATTATGATGGTAAAAGCGGTGATGGTAGCAACGATGATAGTATCAATAAAGACTTCAAACGCACCCCAGATTCCCTGTTTTACCGGATGATCGACCTTGGCCGTGGAATGGATCATCGCTGAAGTTCCCCAGCCAGCTTCATTGCTGTATACGGATCTTGCCATTCCCATTCGGATGACTTGGGCCACAGCCGCTCCAGTGAAACCGCCAACGGCAGCGGTACCGCCAAATGCCCCGTCAAAAATGAGGGCAAAGACATTTCCGATTTGATTGATATTGGTCAAAATGACAAACAATCCAGCAATAATATAGAATAAGACCATGGCTGGAACCAGCTTGGATGCGAGCTTTCCAACATGCTTGATTCCGCCCCACACCACAAAATAAACAAGAAGCGAAAATAGGATGGATGCCGGAACCATTCCAATATTAAAAGTGGAGGAAATAGCTTCCGAAATGGTATAGTTCTGCATTGTGATAAAGAATGTTGAGAAAATTCCCATTCCAAACAGACCGGCAGGAAAAATCCAGTATTTAAAATTCCTTTCTTCCCCTAGCCCCTTTTCCATATAATAGGTCGGCCCGCCGTACGGATCGCCATTCTCATCGGTACTTCGATAATAAACAGAGAGGGTAACCTCCACCGTTTTGATGATCATTCCTAATATGGCTGTCATCCACATCCAAAAGACTGCGCCAGGGCCGCCGACTGCAATCGCCGTAGCAACACCGCCGATATTGGCCACACCGACTGTTCCGCCAATCGCGGTTGCCACTGCTTCAAAGGACGACATGACCCCTTTTTTCCCGTCATCGCTTTTCTCCTTCTTAAACATGCTGCTGAACGTAGCTTTTAAAATGTGTGGAAAGTGCCGGAACTGAAAAAACTTGCTTCCGATTGTAAAATACAGTCCGACAAATACCATTGTGAGGATCAATGGCAATCCCCATAAAAATCCTGATAAGCTTGCTAAGATGTTTTCCATAATGTCTCTCCCAAGTTGTTAGTTTCTTCTATAGGTGATCTCTCCGCCAATAATCGTCATTTCAATATCTGTTGTCAGCAATTCATCTGCATCTTCCATGCCAAATGGATTCTTTGAATAAACGGTCATGTCAGCAAATTTACCACGTGCGATTGTTCCTTTGACGGTCTCTTCATTCGTTGGATAGGCTCCAAGTTCAGTGAACAAACGGAAAGCCTCCACCATCGTCAGTTTTTGTTCAGGACAAAAGCCTTCGTGGTTTTCTCCCGGCTTTTTGCGTGTGACGGCTGCGTGGATGCCAAGAATCGGGTCAGCCGGCTCTACTGGTGCATCCGATCCGCCAGCACAAATGACGCCCGCGTCCATCAAGGTTTTCCATGCGTACGAAAGCTTGATTCGCTCTTTGCCGAGACGCTCCTCCACCCATGGGAAGTCACTGGCGATAAAGCGCGGCTGTATATCGGCAATTCTGCTGGAATGCTTCAGCCTAGGGATCAACTCCTCCCTCAGAACCTGTGCATGAATCAGCCGGTCGCGGTACGAGGCTGCCGGAAACTGGTCAAGCACATCGAGAACATTTTCCAATGCTTTGTCCCCAATGGTATGGACGGCGATCGGCATGTCGAGCTCCCGTGAGCTCCTGACAATATCATACAGCTGCTCCTGGCTGTACATCGCATCTCCATAATTGCCGGAATCATCACTGTAAGGCTCCGATAACAGCGCCGTTCTTCTGCCAAAAGCCCCGTCGGCGAAGATCTTCACGGCACCGATTTGCAGGGTGTCATTTCCGTAACCTGTATACATCCCTGCATCTTTTAAGTCTTTTAAAAATTCGTGGTTGATTAATAGATTGGTGCGCAAGCCAAGCTGCTCTCCGTTTAAAAGCTCGTTGTAGATATTCCATGTCTGCTCCAGTCCGCCCAGGTATAGAGGGTCATTGGTATGCACACTCGTCAGCCCTCTTTGCATCGCAAACTGGATCGTCTGGCGCATCGCGTTTTTCCAGTCCTGGTACGAACGCTCCGGGGTGTTCTGCCTGACAATATTCATCGCCGACTCAAGCAGCATTCCAGTAGGCTGCTTCGTGATTTCATCGAGGACGACCGTACCGCCTTCCGGAACGGAAATCAACGGGTGATAACCGCTTATTTTCAACGCATTGCTGTTGACTAGCGCTGCATGCAGACAAGTTCTGGACAGCAGGACTGGATTGGCAGGTGCTGCATAATCCAGTTCGGAAATAACAGGGATTCCTCCGTCGGTGAACAGATTTTCATCCCAGCCGCTGCCTACAATCCATTGTCCAGGCTCAAGTTGCAGTGCCCTTTCCTGAACTTTATTCAGCATTTCATGCTTGGAGGTGACACCGGTCAAATCAAGGTTGATGAAACTGTCCGCCATAATGGAGAGGTGGAGATGGCTGTCAATCAGCCCTGGCGTAGCAGCGTTTCCTTCCAAATCAATGATTTGGGCAGAGCTTCCCCATTGAAGCAGCATATCGGCTGTTGAACCCATGTCAATGAAACGCCCGTTTTCGACGACAACAGCCTGTACAAATGGTGTTCTTGAATTAAACGTGTAGATCTTTCCGTTTGTGTAGATGGTTCTCAAGATGATTCGCTCCTTAGAAAGTAAATGATAAGAGAGACGTTCATGCTTGAGTGCGGAGTGAAGTGACTGAAGGGAGGGAAAAGTGGAATTTTTGCGAAAGCTCAAAATAAACGCAAAAAAGCAACGATAGAAAATAACCTATCATTGCTAGATGACAATATACGTTATCCTCCATTTCGATCAGTAGTCCTCCATGCACATAAACAAGCATGACAGTCTGCTCCTTGTTCAGAAAGCATCCCAGCTGCAGCAAGTTTGACTCCTTGCTGCGCTTCGGCAAATCTTCCTTTCATCCATCCTCATCGATGTCATACTCCGATGGATTACTAATAAGATTCGCTCCTCTACCTCACCGATCTGATAAGGTCTTATGAAATTAAGGTTAATACTATCAAAGAGTTTTGTGGAAATCAATAGTGAATTTTTCTAATTGGCGCATTGCTCTTATTCAATAGATATCCTGCCTTGTAAAAACGATAAACGAAACCGCAAGGGCGGCGAGTCCCCACAGTGTCAGCACAATCAATGAAAATCCAAGTGACATGCCTTCAATTGGCGGAGCTTTTCCGGCCAGGTAGGCCGTTAAATCGAGATTGATCATAAACAAATATTTGGCCGACTCCCAGGAAGAAACCATATTGCTCAGGATGGCACCTGAAATCAGGGCGGCAAGCATGACCCCCATCCCTGCAGGAGTGTTTTTGATCAAAACAGACAGCATAAAGGCGATGCTGCCGACAACAAGAGCCACAAACCAGACCAGGCTGAATTCCATCAGCAGGTATTGCCATTGCGGGATCAATTGGACGGCGTTCGTGTTCAGCTCGATTCCTTCCGCACTAAATCCAATAATAACTGGGGCAGACCATCCCTGGTAGCCGAAGACGATTCCTGAAATCAAATAAGATAACAGCCCGAACAGTACAACGATGATCGAAATGGAAAGAAGCAGCGCTAGATACTTGCTCATGAGGATTTTCCAGCGTTTCACCGGCCTAGTCAGCAAAAGTTTAATCGTTCCTGCGCTCCGCTCCGAGGAGACGATGTCGGCAGCCACCACCATCACCATCAGGGGAAGGAACAAAGTGATCGAATGATCGGCGAATGTGCGCATGAACGTCGGGGCACCAGGCTCGACCGGGTTGACGTTATGGTCCAGGTAATACTGCTGCTGCTGGATGCGGAGCTGAAGCTGGCTTTTCCACTCATCAGAAATACCGCTGCTGGTAATCCTGTTTTGCGCATCAATAATCTGCTGCTGCAGCGTTGTCCGCCAATCTACGTCTCCAAAGCGTTCCAGCCTCCGGTCTAATTCCTTCCATTGCGCATAGGTGAACATGCCGACAAGAATGGCAATTATTCCGGCGACCACCAAAATTCTTTTCTTGCGGACAATTTTCAGCAGTTCATTCCTTACCAGGCTATACAACCGATTCACCTCCTGTAAGTTCAAGGAATAAGTCTTCAAGCGCCGGCAATTTCCGGTTCATTTCTTTCACAAGGATGCCTTGCTCCACCATCGCCTTGTTCCATAAAGGTGTTTCACTATCACTATAGGAAGTGACCAGTGTGCCGTCCTGCGCGTTATGCACCTGGGTAAACCCGCTCAACACCTCTTTTGCCCTGGCCAGCGGCTCTGCCCGCCACACCACTCTCTCCTGCAGGGCCAAAAGCGATTTCACCGCATCCACCTTAATAATGCTTCCCTGGGAAATAATCGCGACCCGGTCACACATAAGCTGGATTTCACTTAGGAGATGGCTGGAAACCAGGACAGTAAGCCCTTCTTCTTCCGCAAGGTAGCGGATGAAGTTCCTCATTTCCCTTATGCCCATCGGATCGAGTCCATTCGTAGGCTCGTCCAGGATCAGCACCTTTGGCTTTCCAAGCAATGCCTGTGCAATGCCGAGACGCTGCCGCATCCCCAGGGAATACGTTTTTAGATGATCATGAATCCGTTCGTGAAGCCGGACAAGCTTCACTACTTCCTCCATATGCGCGTTCGTGACGCCTGGAAGCATTCCCGCGAAGTGCTGGAGATTTTCCCATCCCGTTAAATATGGATACAGCTCCGGATTTTCCACAATACAGCCCATGTGTGACATTGCCTTTGTAAAATTCCGCTGTACATCGTATCCGCCAATCTCTATAGTCCCCGCAGTAGGCCTGATCAGGCCGACCAGCATGCGGATGGTGGTCGTTTTGCCGGCACCGTTTGGTCCTAGGAATCCGAACACTTCCCCTCTTTTAAGTTCAAAGTTCAGCCCTTTGATGATTTCCTTTTTGCCAATCCGCTTTCTTAGCCCTTTTACAGCAAGCGTTATTTCACTCACGTCTCCACCCCCTACCATGTAATCAGCGATGCGACCCGTTCCGCAATCAGCTTATAGCCTTCTGCATTCGGATGGAATTTATCGGAATATAAATAATCATTCACACTAAGCTGGAACAAATCGAATGTCGGAACATAAATGGCCTTTTGATCCTGGTCCAGCAGCCTGCTTGTTTCATGGTTCCAGTCCCGGACAATTTGAGTGGTCAGTGCTGAATCATTCAAGTCAATAAACGGATTATATAAGCCGATATGGAAGATGACGGCTCCCTCATTCAATGACCTCAATCCCTTAAGAATCTTCTGCAAATTGTCAAGGTAGGCTTTCCTTGCCTGAGTGATCTTTTCACTGTTCATTTCCAATAAGGTTTGGCCGCCCTGAAATAAATCATTGCCGCCAATGGTGATCAGGATGTAATCGGCATTCTTAACCTGCCTTTGTATTTCAGCCTGCTGTATCTGATTTAAAAGCTGTCCTGACCGGTAGCCTTTCACGCCAAAATTTTGCAGAGTGATTTTTTCTTCAGTTTTCATCTGAAGTTCCTCCACCAGATAGCCAATATATCCTTTTCCGCTGTCATCACCAGTCCCCCTGGTCAGCGAGTCCCCAAGCGCGACAACGAATTTTCCTTTTATACTGGTCGCGGCTTCTCCTGCCGGCTCCACTTCCTCCATCCTGCTGGAACCAGCATCCCCGCTGAAGAATTGGTTTTGGATTGTCCACCCAAGCCCAAATAGCATCAATGCCATTGATAATAATGAAAAAATAAATACAAACCGGACAGAACCCTGCTTCATAAGACCACTCCTATTAAAAATTCCATTGTAACCAGCCAATATAAAAGTCTCTCTTTACATTATAAACCTTTTTTTGGAAGAGAATAAATGGATGCATGAATGAGGACGTTTCCGAAAGTCCAAATTAACAGAAAAAGGAGGGAAAATGGAATGCAGAAAAAAGGAGAAAGTGACCTTCAGCATGAAGGCAAAGACAAAGTATATTTGGATGTGGACCGCATCATCAATGAAGGGTTATCAGGCGGCTCTGTACATATGAGAGAAGGCTCAACGAACATTGAAGAAGCAAGGGACATGGAAGAAGAAGCGCCGCCAAATCAATCTTGACACTAAAGGCAAATAGATTTTAAACTGAAACGCTTGGCTGGACACCAAAAAGGTTCAGCCATCGTTGTTTTAGAGAAAGTATTTTTTATTTACAGGAACATCTTTTACCTTGCAGCATCTCCCCTTAATTTTGTAAAACTACATTTATTTAAAGTCCCTCTTTTTTTGTCGAAGATATTATTCCGTTTTCCGAAGGATATCGCTTAAATTATTCCAAATATTCTGTTATGTTAGATTAGTAACTTACTAACTACATAGAAAGGATGATTGGATGAAGAAGCATTTTGCTGGATTGCTGGCATTGATGATGGTGCTCTCCCTGTTCTCTGCTGCAGCCTTCCCTGCTCTGGCAAATAGCACAGCGGAAGCACTGGAAACAGTAGAATTGGAGACAAGCAGAGACCTTTTCTCAATGACGGAAGTCAGGACAGTTGAAGTCCAAGCAGATTTAGGAGAAAACGCAGATTTAAGCCAACTGGAGTTCCAGTTTGGCGGGAAGGAAATTTCGGAGTGGAAAAAGTGGACTAGCGGAACCACCTTTAACGGAGACCCCTTCATAAAAGTTGTGGAAGAGCCACATTATGTGGACGATACAACCGTTAAAGCTACTTTAGAGTTTGGTTTATTGTTTAACCGTGACAATCTATCAAACCGTACCATCCGCACTCAGTACCAGCAGTTCATCGGCGAATATGAACTGGCGATGGTCAGTCCTGACACGGAAACAAAAGCCGCAACCACCGTCAAGCTCAATGTCTATGACGAATTCCTGTTTTATGACCAGCTGAAGCCTGCGATTGTCTCGATTTTCGAAGAGGCAAACGCAAAAAATGATCGCTACCTCGAATACCAAAGCCTTGGCAAAAGCGTTGAGGGCCGTGACCTTCATTTCGTCATTTTGGCAAAAGATAAAGAGGCGGTAGACAAATATTTAAACGAAACGCTGCCGACAGCGCTTGAAAACCCTGAAAGCCTTCAGGAAAAAATCAATAATGGAACAATGGGCGACTACCAGATTCCCGTTTGGATCAACAATATCCACCCCGATGAAGTGGAAGGTGTTGATGCACAGGTCGAGCTGCTAAAGAAATTTGCTGTTGAAGATAAGGTAACCATCACAAACGAGAAAGATGGGAAAGAAACAAGTGTAACCTTGAATGTCGATGAGGTCCTGGATGATGTGATTTTCCTCTATATGTTCACCAATAACCCGGATGGCCGCGTCGCCAATACAAGGGCGAATGCCAATGGCTTTGACTTGAACCGTGACAATCATTACCAAACTCAGGTCGAGACACAGGCCGTTACGGAAGAGATTGCAAAATGGACGCCTCTCTCCTTCCTGGATATGCACGGCTATGTGGACGGATTTTTAATTGAGCCGACCACACCGCCGCATAATCCCAACTATGAATACGACCTGCTGCACCCGGCCATGATCGAAGAAGCCAATGCGATGGGACAAGCAGGGATTGGAAACTCGAAACTGGATTCTTATTTCATTCCGGCACAGGCTTGGGAAGATGGCTGGGATGACATGACACCAGCTTATACAGCGACGTTCGCGATGCTC
Source organism: Mesobacillus campisalis (assembly GCF_000986785.1). GTDB lineage: Bacteria > Bacillota > Bacilli > Bacillales > Cytobacillaceae > Mesobacillus_B > Mesobacillus_B campisalis. The sequence goes on from NZ_LAYY01000014.1 coordinate 81,143, forward strand.
CACGGGTCGCTGGGCCATACAATCGAAGTTCCGGCCCTTAGCCAGGACAGCTATCGGGCAATGGTTGGTGCAGGCATGGGGGGAATCCTTTATGTGACTGAAAACAAGGACAGGCTCTACAAGAACCAGCTGGAAATTTTCAAGCGCGGTGTAAACGGTGAAGATAACACCGCCGTCGATGAATATTATGTCAATGCTGCGGGAGAATCAATCGGCCGCCAAAGAGGCGAAAATGAAAATTTCTTCCCTGACTACTATGTGATCCCGACTGATAATAAAGAGCAGAAAAACAATCTTGAAGCTCACAATATGGTCGATTACCTTCTTCGCAATGGCGTAAAAGTAGAGCAAACGACCAAAAACATGAAAGTGAATGGAACTCTGTATCCTAAAGGCACGTTTGTTGTTCCTATGAACCAGGCAAAACGCGGCTTGGCCAACGCCATGCTTTATAAAGGCGACAATGTATCCGACTGGGCAGCGATGTACGACCCAATCGTCGTCAATTTCCCGGCTCTGCGCGGATTTGATATCGATGAGGTCCGTGTGGCAGGAGCCTTTGATCAAAACACAATTGAAGTAGAAAACGTTGCAGCACCAACCGGCCAAATTACCGGCAAGACCCCAAAACAAGTGCTGGCCAATACCAATAATGACACCGTTAAACTCGTAAACGAGCTGCTTGAAAATGGAGCAGTTGTCGAGAAAGCAACCGAAACGAAAGCCGGCGTCAATAAAGGCGACTTTATAGTCAGCACAAAAGATTTGCAGGCTTATGGCAAGGATTATTATTTCGAATCGAAGTCACTTGGTACTTCAAACGCAGGTAGAACAGAAAAGCTGTCCCAGCCGAAAGTCGCTGTAACAGGGTCTTCACAGCTGCGTTTCTCCGTCAAGGAACTCGGCTTCAATCTTGTGGACCCAGCGACTGCTGATGTCATTGTCAGCGACAGCGGAACACTTAATCTGAATAGCATGTCCGGCAAGCACTATGTTGGAATCGGAGCCTCGGCCTTAAATGCTGTAAGGAACAGCGGTGCGCTGGCTGGATTTGATTTCGCCCGCACAAGCAACGGCCATGAAGGTCTTTTAAAAGCAAACGTGAACGACCATGTGCTGACATCCGGTTATGAGGCGAATGAGCTGCTTTACACAACTAATGGAGCATGGATTACTTCTGTCCCTAAAGAAGCAGAAGTACTGGCAACCATCAGCAAAAGCGATGATTTCTATGTTGCCGGCTGGTGGCCAGGCCATGAACAGGCAAAAGGCCAGACTCTTGCTTTCACGCAAAACTTTGAAGATTCCAGCATCACCCTTTTCGCCAATGATTTGGCCTTCCGGGCACACACACAATACAGCTACCGCTTCCTTGCCAACTCCATCTATGCTTCCGTTGGCACCGAAGTAGAGAAGAAAGGCAAAGGAAAAGGAAAACTGAAGGATAAAAAAGGAAAACCTCAGAATAACAAAATAGAAGAATCCTTCTTTGAAAAAGGCAGGGACCGTGAATAAATAGAAGGTCCTATTGACCACTGCTTTTATTAAAAAGTACCGCTCTCAACTTAAAGAGGTGCCCGTCCCCAGGACGAGCACCTCTTATGCTTGATCAGCCTTTTGCTGCAAAAACTTCTGTTTCTGCAGCCTTGCTTCCGGAAACTATTTTTTTCAGCATATCCTCCGTTAGGTCCAATGGCTTTAGGTTCGCTTCCTTTAGCAATCTTCTAGTGTTATGGTCAAAAAATTCTATAGCCCTTTCCCAGTATGGGTAAAAAACACTTATAGGTTCGTTAAATCTGGTTTCCTCAGCGGTGAGTTCCCCCTGGTAGCTGGTTGGCACGACTTCAACATTCCATATATCAAGAGAGCTCCTGATCATATCACAGATTTTCTGATTGGTTGGCGGGTTGGAATTGGTTATATGGTAAATCGTATTGTCTTCAGCATGATTCAGTGCCGCACTTAATACCTTTACCACATAATCAACTGGAACAAAGTTCTGGGGGATTTCTGGATTACAGAGGAACTTAAAGTTTTTTATTGGGGATTTCTGTCTGTCCATCCTTCTTTTCAGCAGATCAAAACTCCTGATGATCCCATACAACGCAAAAGCCGAATCTGCCTTTCCCGTCCTTGAATCGCCAATAATGATGGATGGACGAAAAATACTTACATTGAAAAAGTCTTTATACCGAAGGGCCAGATGCTCCGCCTGACACTTGCTTTCTTCATAATAATTATTAAAAGGAAGATCAACTGAATGCAATTCTTCTCTTGCTTCAAACTTTTTGCCGAGCGTATAGGCAGTGCTTACATGGAAGAAATGCTTTACCTTCAGCCTCCTCGCAAGCTCCAATATATTTTTTGTTCCCTCATAATTAATCTTGAACGTTTTTTCCTTATCTTCTTTATGAAAAGAAAGAAAGGCTGCCATATGATAGACCGCATGAATGTTTTGCGTTAAGGATCGTATCATGTCCTCCGCAATCCCTGCATGATCCCGGGTAATATCTCCTTCCACCAGATGTAAATGTTCACGAAGATGGAACGGTGTTGAAGCAACGAGATTCTCCGCTTTTTTTTGATTCCGTACAAGGGCATATACATCATGGCCATCCTCAAGCAGGCTCAGCGTTAATTGTTTCCCGACAAATCCTGTGGACCCAGTTAATAATATTTTCATTTCCACTCTCCTATATCATTATTCTTTCTACCAATACCCTACTTTAGTTATAATATCTTTTCAAATACTAACATATGGGATTAATAATCTTTTCAAAATCAAAGACAAAAAAATAGCGCCAGGCTACAAAGCCTGACGCTATCTTAAAGCACTATTCAGCGATTTCCTATATCCCCACAGCTCGTCCCAGTCGATTGGAAGCTCCTCTAAATCCCAAAAACAATCATTTTTCCTGTGCACTGTCAAACGGCCATCCTCATAGCGCATGAAAGTAATTGTCCCGGAATGGGCAAAGTCTTGGGCTGCTAGATAATGCTTTTCGCCGTCGAACTCGGCGAACTCCACAAAGCGCTCTTTCAGTTTTTCAATATCGGCTTTTCTGCGAATAACCAATAGAAACACCTCCTGAATACTTATATTCGTTACAACTTGCACAATCCCTTTTATTTTATCAAAGGAACTTTGAATCTTCAAAATACTTCCCTATTCCCTACCATTTTATGATAGAATCTTTTTGACTTTTCTATTCATTTGAAACCTAAAGGGGCCCGCCTATGAAAAAAGCCTTGTATTTCTTATTTTTCCTGACGGCAGGATGTTCAGTCTCTGAAGAAGTTGCCACCTATACAGCAGAAGACCAGGTCAAGGGTGTTTCCTTTATTTATGAAGAAGAGCTGCCGGCACATGTTCCAGGCATTCCGGTGACACACTCTTTTCTCCCTGGAAAGAACTCCAAAGCCCGTACCGCTCCACCTACCCACATTGTCATCCATTTTGTCAGCAATGCCCTGGAGAATCCCGAAAACCCCTACGTCTTCGAAGATATTAAAAACATGTTTATAGACTATGAAATTTCATCGCACTATTTAATTACCCGTGAAGGGAAAATCCATCAATTGGTTCCGGAAAGCCTCGCCGCCTTCCATGCCGGAAGTGCCGGGAGCCTGCCTCATTTCCCCGAGTATAAAAATAAACTGAATGATTACTCGATTGGAATAGAATTGATGGGAATTGGCACTGAAAGCGAGATGAACATGATGGTTCCCCCTGAAATCTACCATTCTCTTTCCCCTGAACATATTGGCTATACAGAGGAGCAGTATCAAGCATTAAAAACCCTAACAGACGATATATTGTCCAGAAACACCCAGATAAAAAAAGACCGCAGCCATATCATTGGCCACAGCGAATATGCACCAGAGCGCAAAACCGATCCCGGCAGCCTTTTTAACTGGTCGAGGCTGGGATTATAGCTCCCTGTTTTCATCCCCGTTCTTCCGGGTAAAAATGCTACTATACCCTATGTGCTAAACAGGGACCATAAATTAGACAGGAGGAGCGATTATGCCTTATAAAACGTTGAATGACCTTCCTGACGCGGTAAAAGACAACCTGCCCCACCATGCACAGGAAATTTTCAAGGAAGCCTTTAACTCTGCAAGTGAAGAATATAAGGAAGAAGAGACAGCTTTCAAGGTAGCATGGAGTGCCGTCAAGAATAAATACGAAAAAGACAGCGATGGCAACTGGGTGGAAAAAGAGGATGAATGACAGGGAAACAGCCAGGGCCACTGCGGACTGGCTGTTTTTTTAATGAGAAGGTCGCCCCTCATAGGCAGGGCTAAAGCAAAAAACGCACAAGTCATCCTTCCTGTGCGTACTACCTATTTTTATTGGAAATGAACGGTCTGTAAAACTAGACAACTTCCTTAAGTTGAGCTTTTTGCTTCAACAGCCGTAATTTCTGATTTTTTGTTAAGCGGTTCCAAAATCTTACCTTGAATACCATATCAAGACCTCCCAATATAGGTATTTTGTTTCAAGCTTTTTCAACATTTATATTAGAAAAACAGGGGAAATTTCCCCATTTTTTTTATTAACTGTTTGTATTTTTTATTGTAACAAGGAATCTCTCTAGAGGGAATTTCATTAAGTCGACCTCATATTCCCTTTTTTTACAAAATCCGCATGAATTCACCCTATTAAAATGAACCTATGATAAATCTCCTATATATTCCTCTCTTTTCATGTCGAAATATCAATTATAAAAAGTGAATATTTATGTCAATTTGGTGAAAGTAATTGGTCTCCCCGTTCGACACTTGCCAAATGTAATTTTACCTATATCTACAAGGAAAACCTATTTAGTGTAGAATTAGTTTTATATGGATTATTTGGGGGTTGCTTGGAAGTTGAAAGTTTTAATCGTGGAAGATGAGGTCAGAATCAGTAATCTATTAAAGATTTATCTGGAACGGGAACACTATATGGTGGATATTGCTGATAATGGGAACGACGGGCTGACTAAGGCTTTGAATGAACATTACGATCTCATCATTTAAGATATATTAATGCCTGGCAAAGATGGATTTAAGGTGCTTGAAGAACTCCGAAAAGAAAAAGACACGCCTGCCATCATGCTTTCGGCAAAGACCGAGCAAAAAGATCAATTACAAAGTTTAAACCTTGGCGCAAACGATTTTATCGCAAAGCCTTTCAGCCCAGGTGCTGTTGTATCAAAAGTGAAAGAAATCTTGTCGCCAGTTCAATAGAGGGAGCAGCCATTCCACGCTGCTCTTTTTTTTCTGACAAAACTGGAAGAAATCTGGGAGTATCTCTTTCTGTTATCAGAATATCAACGAATTGTAACCTAATTACCCATGAGCTGAAAACTAAGTATGCGATAATGACTCTTTCAAAACGAGTTATATGAGCCTGGGTGGTGCAAAGATTGGCAAAGACTAGAAAAAGGAGAATGAGGATACGCTGGGGAAGGGTTTTCGGCGCTTTTCTTCTCATAGGGATTTTTATGATTGGCCTCTTTACTGTATTTCAATCTATTCAGGGAACAGTAAAAAAATTAAGCCAGCCAACAGAATTAGTAAAAGCAAATGATTCTCCTGATAAAGGGGAAAAGAAGATGGAAGCAGTAAATGTTTTATTATTAGGAAGCGATTCGCGCGGTGAGGAACATTCGCGGACAGATACGATTATGGTGGCCCATTATGATCCGGAAACGAGTAATGTAAAGCTGATCTCCCTTATGCGCGATATGTATGTTTTCATCCCTGAACATGGCCAGCAAAAATTGAATGCCGCTTATACATATGGAGGTACGGAGCTGTTAAGGGAAACCATTCAATTGAATTTCGGGCTCGATATCGACCGATATGCCGTTGTCGATTTTAAAGGGTTCGAAAAAGCAGTGGACCTTCTCGTTCCGGATGGGATTGAAGTAGACATACCGTACGAGATGTCTGATGGGATTGGAATGACGCTTGAACCAGGCACACAAAGACTTAATGGCAAAGAACTGCTGGGTTATGTCCGTTTTCGCCAGGACCGTTTAAGCGATTTTGGACGAGTGGAAAGACAGCAGGAAGTTGTCTCAAAATTAAAGGAAGAAGCGGCAGGTCTCCATAGTGTCGTAAAAATACCACAGCTTCTGGACCTCTTAGATACATATATTGAAACAAACATTGAAACATCCACACTTTTAACGATGGGAAAAGATATATTGGCCAATGAAGGCGGAGATATCGAAACATTGCGCCTGCCCGAAGAAGGCAGCTTTGAAAATCAAAGCTATGATGGGATTGGCGATGTGCTGGAAGTGGATTTCAGGCAAAATAAGATTGCCCTGAATCAGTTTTTGAAGAATTAATTCTTTTTTATAAAAAGCGAAAAGCACCCGCGTGAGGTGCTTTTTGTTTTACATCAACTGCATGGTTGTGATGCAGGTGCCATCTTCGGCAAAAGTAGAAAACTCTGACTCTACTGTTTTTCCCTCATGAGAAATTTTTATCACAAACGATTTATCACGAGGCAGCCATAAGTCGAAAAATCCATTGGACAGGGATTCCACCTTTTCATCCAGAACGACATTGCCTTCACTGTCTTCGATATATACATCAAATTCTTTTTCCACCAATTCTCCTTGACAACCTGTCAAGCTATGATTCATTCAGGGGTGGGTTTCATTGATGTAGGGGGCAATCGAAACAAAGAATTCATCTTCTGGCAGTTTATAGACCCGCTCATTTTGGCTGCTGTCCTGGACAATCAGCTCCTGCGAGGTAATTGACGCAGTCTCATCTTCCAAGTTAGCGGCACTATAATTCTGCACCAACTGCTTGATGTCCACCGTTTCGTCAGCCTGGGCAGGAGTTTCTTCCTTTGCACTCTCTTCTCCGCCGCAAGCAGCGAGCATCATCGCAGCCAGCACAGAAACCGCGAAAGCTTTCCATTTCAACTGGTTTCACCACCTTGTTGTCTTTCATAAAGAATTATACCATTTCTGCATTTGGAGGACAGCTTATTGGCAGGGTTGCCACAATATCTACATAAATACCCTTAGAATAAAGAAAATTGTTATTTCTACAGCATCCTTTGGTTTGAAATGTTCAATTTATTTCCATAATGGATAAAGCGCAGAAATGGATTTCTGTTAAAACATTTTTTTGAGGTGATTGTATGACGATGCAGCGCACGTTTATCATGGTGAAGCCTGATGGAGTGAACCGGGGCTTGATTGGGGAAATCATCAAACGCTTTGAGCAAAAAGGGTTTGCCTTACTGAACGCAGAGCTTATGACCATTGACCGCTCCAAAGCGGAATATCATTATATGGAACATCAGGAAAAGCCGTTTTTTGGCGAGCTAGTCGATTTCATTACATCCGGACCTGTTTTCGCTATGGTATGGGAAGGAGAAAATATCATTGAGGTTTCCCGCCTGATGATCGGCAAGACAAGTCCCACAGAAGCTATGCCAGGCACCATCCGAGGCGACTTTGCCTTTTGCAAGGAAGAAAATGTCATCCACGGCTCCGATTCCCTGCAAAGCGCGGAACGGGAAATCGAAAATTTCTTCGGCCTTCTGAAGAGACACAGATTAGAGGATGATTTTCCATTTGAAGACCGGAAATCTGTGTAAAATAAATCCCCTTGGCGATTGAAGCCAAGGGGATTTTTTCGGATGGAACTTTCTATTGAACAACTTCCTCACTCTGATAAATCCTGAATGCCGGTACAACTGTATCGGATACGATTTCCTTCCCTTTTTCGCGGATGAAGTCCAACTTATAATAGGACTCAAATCGTTGGCTGATTTCCGTTTTTACCAATTCAGGCGGCGTGACGACGATAAACTGGAACTTCAGTTTTTCAGCCACGGCGAAAATTGGGTCGAGTACATGGGCCGAGGCCGCCTGGCCAAACGGATTGTCACAGATTAAAGGAACCCAGCTTTGGTTGCTTTCGCCTTTAACCGACAAGAGCATCATCATCATGACCATCCGGGCTGACAGCTTTTGCCCGCCGCTGCCATCCGATTTCGTCCTGGAGCCTTGATTGATGGTCTGCCAGGTGGAATAATGTTCGCGCTGCGGTTTACCGTACATAAAGGCATTATCTGTCCTCATATTGTAGACAAGGAGCTCGGGATAACGATTCCGGAGTGAAACGAACAGGATTTGTTCATCGCTGATCAGCTGTTTGATTTCCTGGTCAAGCTCCCGGTTCTGGTCATCAATGGTGTCATATTTTCTGGTGATTTTGTTGATCGCCGACACAAAATGCTGTTTCAGCAGCGGCTCGATGTCTTCCGCCTTTTTCGGGAGGATATCTTCTTTAAGCTGGACAAGCGGGAAGGTGCCCCGTTCATTTTTCAGCTTCATTTTCGCAATCATGGAGCGGATTCCTTCGGAAATGCCCATCACCTTCATGCTTGCGCGGCTAGCCCAGAAGTTCTGCGCCTTCTCTGCCCTTTCCTTGTCACGCTCGAGCTGTTCCAGTCCGCTTTGCGAGAAACGCTTCATGTTTTTCACAACGCTTTGGATATGGTGGTAATGCCTCGTATCCATATGATCCAGTGTCGTTAAGACTTCATTCTTAAAGCGAACCTCCCAATCCTTGCCCTCGATCATGAGCTTTAGATTGCGCAATGATTGCTCGATTTTCGCATGCTTTTCCTGGCCTTCTTCCTGGATGGCCTGATGTTCCCCGCACCACGATAGAATGCTTTGCTTCCCTTGATTCCGGATTGTCTCCAAATCATCGTCTGTAAACGGAGCCGCTTCCTCTTTGAGGATGACGGATAAGGTCAGCAGATCCCCCTCATAGCCGGTGATTTTCGCCTCTGTCTCTTTTTGTGCTGTTTCGGTCTGCTTGATTTCGTCTTTTGTTATTTTCTGCTGGTCTTTAATCTCGACGGCTTTGATTTCCAGGTCAAGGTCTTCCCATTCTTCAGGCTTTCTTTCATGTTTGGCGACTTTCTTGGCTGACTTTTCACGCTGCCCCTTGGCAAGTTCCAGGGACGTTTCCGCCACGGTCACCTTCGTGCCCTGTTCCCGTTCTTCTTTCTCTGCTGCCTTTGTTTCCTTTTGGGCGGTTTGCAGCATGTTTTCCAGCATGGAAATTGGCTCTTCAGGTTCCGGAGCGTCCTTCCAATCTTCATTATGAGTATGGAGCTTTTTCTCCAGCTTTTTCTGCTGCTTTTGTTCTCCTTCTATTTTCGCCTGAATCACAAGCAATTCCCTTGCTTGTTCCTCCTTGGACTTCTGCAGCTGCTTAAGCTCTTCAACGCTTCCGATGAGCTCTGCCAGTACATTGGACGATAAGCGCGGCCCTTCTTCGGAAAGCTCTGCTTTTTCACCAGATGGAAAAGCTGCTTCCTTTATAAAATAAGAAATTTCCTTGATGCTTTGCTCGGCAGCATGCTTCCACTCGAGGTATGTTTCGTTCCAGCTGGTCTGCGTTTCAACGATATTTTCATATTCCGCATTGATTTCCGCCTGCTGGGCGCCCAAAACATCCTTTTGTTTCTCTTTTTCTGCTTTCACCCGCTTATTTTCCTGATGAAGCGTCTTTTCCTCTTCAAAAGCCTCTAGGGTTTGGACATCCTTCGTCAGCTTCTCGATTTTGCGGGTTGCTTTTTCCCGCTGATCTTTAAGCTCCAGCTGCCATTCCTTTTCTTTATCTACCTGGGCGTTGATTTCCCGCAGTTTGGCTTTCGTTGAGAAAAGCAGGGTTTGCTCCTCAATGACTGCTTTTTCAATCTCACTTGAAAGCTCCCTCGATAAAAACCGGTCGATTTCCTTCAGGACGGCTCGCAGGGAGTTTTCCGTTTTTTCCATTTCAACAAGAGTCTCTTTCTTGTCTTCTATAAGTTTCGCAATCTTTATTTTCCACTGTGTGAACATGTTTTTTTCATGCAGCAGCTCTTTTTCTGTTCCGTTCATGACCACAAAGGAAGAAGAATGCTGTTCCTTGTTCATTTCCTCGCGCATAAAAATCGGCACAGGGCTTTTATACATTCTGCCTGAAAGAACCTGCACATTGATTTTTTGCCATTGATGCTGATTCACCACCAAGCCGTATGGAAGGAGCGGATGGGCCATAAGGGTATTTGCCAAATCCTCCGGGCTTAGCGATTGAAGGAATTGCGTTCCGTAAAAGACATCAATGCCGGTTTTTTCATCGATCCATTCCTTTAATTCCTTTACATCATTATTGGCAATCCAGAAGGGTTCGTCATTCAGGGAATCATCAAGCTGTGTTTCCCAAAGCTCTTTTTTCAGCGTTTCAGCCTGCTGGCGGTTATGATCAAGCATTTCTTCAAGCTTCAGGCTGTATTTCGACAAGAGTGAGCGGGTGAATGGTGTACCTGCATCATCGAGCAAACCGTGCAGCTTGTCGGCCAGCTTGGTTTCTCGTTGTTTCTGCTCTTCAGAGGCCGACTTCAACTCTTTTATTTTTTCTTCACAATGCTGGATCGACTGGACTAGCGTTCCCTTTGCAGATGCCAGTTCCGTCTGCTTTTCACTGGATGCTTTCTCTTTAGCCTGCAGGTCCTCAATCTTGGCCTTCTTATCATCAATCTGCCTGGAAAGGCTGTCGACAAAGCCCTTAAAATCGTAGGTTAAGCGGTCGCCAAATTCCTCGATCAGTGCGGCTTCCTTCGATTCAAAAGCATGCATTTGGGTATAAAGGAAATCAATTTCCGTTCCCAGCTGGGCAATCTCCTGTGTTTTATGCTTATCCTGGCGCGACAGCTCCTTGGCCTTTTTCTTTAAAAACTTCTGGTAGCCAACATGCTTCTTCACATCTTCTTGAATGGCTTGGAAGGATTGGTTCCATTGGCCGGCTGCTTCCTCCCTGATCTCCTCCATTCTTTCATTCACTTGCTCCAGGCCGCTGTTTTGTTCCAGTTTTTCTGCCTGCTGGGCAAGCGCGGTGATGCTGCTTTCGTTTTCGCTCCACTCTTTTAATAAAGCTTGAAAAACAAGTTGTTCCTTCCGTTCCTGTTTCTCAAGTGCCACTTTTTGCAGGGAGGCATGCTTTTGGCTTTCTTCCGACAGCTTCTTCTCCCAATCCATGACCTCTCTGTGCGCTTTGGCATATTCCAGGTTGTCTTTTTGAAAGCGCAGGTCTGCCTGCTTTTCCATAAGCTTTTCCATGTCTTTTTCCAGCGAAAGCAGCGTTTCTTCTTCATACTGCTTCAAATGCTGGAGCGCGCCAAGGAGCTGCCTGCCTTCCTTCATGCTTGCCTCGACGATTTCTTTGTGATGGACTCCCTTTGCCAGGTGATCCTCAAATGGAACAATGTCCTCAAGAAACTCTTTATGCGCCTGCTCCCGCTTAAGCAATACCGGCAGATCCTTCGCGATGCTGGCCTGGCTCTTGAAAATCTCGACAAGGTCGTTCTTTTGGTGCTCTGTCCGATGCAGTACCTGGCTGACCGTCGGAATGATCCGCTTTTGGAACAGGGAATGGTCATCCTCCGCTCCTTCGAAATATTTGCCGACGCCGCCTTCATCCTTGTTGATGTCCTTCAGGATATCCCAGTCTTTACGGTCGATTCCGTATGTATCCAGGATGCGGTAGTGCTTTTTCGTATCGCGGTAGACGTCATAGCCATTCCACTTCAAATAGTCCTTCAGGCTTTCTGTTTCAGCGACCTCCTCGTTTTCAAAGAGCGGGATATGCTCCAGAGCCGCCTCTTCCCTCTTTTCAAATTCCCGGGTATAAAAAGTGATATTCGGAAGGATTTTCGCTTCCTGCTCGAGCGTCCTGCTTTCATTCCCGTCCTCACTCATTGAGATCCGCTGTTCGGCCGAGAACATTCCCCCGGTGACGAGATGGCGGCGGTCGGCTCCGTCCAGTTCCCACTGAATGACCACATGGAAGGTGTAGGGGATAAACTGCTCTTTATGGTTAAAAAAGAACTGCTGGTAATAACGGTTATTTTGTTTTCCCCACGAAGTTCCAGGCTTCAGGATTTGGAAGATGGTCTGCAGGAACACCCCTTTTCCGCCTCCATTCATCATCGCAATGAGGCCATTCGTCGAGGTCTGGTCATTATGGAAGTTGAAAGTGGTGTCTCTGTATTGCTTTTGCATGCCATCATACTTGAGGCCGACGATTCTAATTCGATGGATTTTCGGCATGCTCACCCTCCTCTGGTGTTACTAGTTTCTTAAATAATTCATAACGGTCATAATCATGGTACAGATAATCAATGCGTTCAAAAAGCTCCTGGCGCGGGATGGCCTTTGGAATATCAGCCTGATCAAGAACATAGATCAGCCCCTCTGTCTCCAATAATTTCATCGCGCTCGCAATCAAGCCGATTCTCGTCCTTCTGTTCCCTTTTTTAAGACCGTAATCCTCGGTGTCCACCTCCATGTACTTCCAGGCGGTCACCACTTCCTTCGCGTCGATCTTCTGTTCCTCGCCAAAGCCAGGCTGATTTTTTAGGATGCTGTCCCAATTCATGATTAGGTCGTTGACTTGCCGCTCCAGGGTGTAAAAAGAGATTCCTTCCCGCTTTGTCCGGATTTTTGCTGCCTGATTGCGGTCGATGCCGGCCAGGAATGACATGATGATCACGCTGATGAGATGGAAGTGCTTCTTTGTTTCGATTTGTTTATGCTTATCCTTCATATGGGTAAAATTCGTTGCAAACACAGAGCCGGTTGGCTGGACCACCAATTGGATCCGTTTTGGCGACTCAATGATATATGTACCAGATTCGTCCGCCAATAGCAGCACCGTCTGCCTCACTTCCGGGTCAAAATAGATCTGGAAGTGTTCGCTGTTTTCATCGATGACTTTCTCTTTTAAGAGTGTAAAATAGACAGCTGACGCTTTTTTGATTCTTTCTGCATTCATCCTCTCTCCTCCTGAACACATATTTTAAAAGGGGTGATTTTCATCTGGTGCCAGAGGAAAGGCTCTGCCTGGGAATCAAACTGCGTGAAAAGCTTCAGGCCTTCAAACATCTGGAATTGCGGATATTCCATCATCAGTTTAAACAGAAGGATTTCCCGCTCATCGCTTAATGTTTCTTCCTTCCGGTGCAGCACCTGGACCTTCAGCGGCTTTTTATCGAACATCATCCATAAGTCGATGCTCTCGGATTCCTCAAACCACAAATCCTGCACTTCCATTGGAAGCTCTGCCAGCTTCATCAGGGAAAACTCTCCGTACGTCTGCAAATACTGGAACACATAGCTCCATGCCTTGATGACGGAATCCCAGTTGGTTACTCGCTGTGTAGGTGCACGGTCTTCGGTCTCCTCTTCGATGACCACATCCGCTAGCTGCTGTTCGTTGAATTCCTGCTCGCCCCAAATCCAGTCAAGCGGGAGAATAAATTCATTTTTAGGCGAAAACAAAGGAGCTAGGACTTTTTCGATAGTATCCAGGGAGTGGGCTCCTTCCTTCATCAGCCAGTTTTCGTAATAATGCTCACGAAACGACACCAGGCTGTTTTCCCAAAACAGGGAAGGATTCTCCGCTTTCAGTTTGATCTCATTGGAGATATTCTGGATCACCAGCTTGGCAAAGCGGTCATGCAGCTGCCTTGTATGGCTGATTTTCTCCTGCAGAATCGCCAATTCCCTTTGGATAAAATCTTCTTCGTTCCGCTGTTTTGTTTTTTCAATCATGCTCAGGATGGTGCGAAAGTGCGTCTTTTCTTCCTCAAACTGCTTTTCGATTTCCTCCCGGTTGTCGGCCCTTTGCATTCCTTCTTCCACGAGCAGGATTTTAGGATTATTGATCATTTCCTTTTGGAAGGTGAACTCATTGGCCATCAGGCGATTCACCCGTGAAATCAGATGGTCCAGGTTCCGGGTCGCTTTGCGGAAGTTTCCGTTCTTGATCAGCTGCATGCTGTAAAGCTGTTCAATCGTGATTGAAAATTCCTCCGCCATTTCCCTGCTCATAAAAATCATTTCCTGGGCTACATCTGTCAGCTTATAGACAATCGAGCTTCCCATTTCCAAATTCGTGTACAGTTCATCCATGGTCACATACCTGAACACCTGCGTCTCCCAGGATTGCCGTATTTCATCATAATATAAAGCTTCAAAGGGCTTGCTGTACTCTTCCTTTCCCTGGTACAGCAGCCCGCTCGTGATCCGGTCCATCTGTTTGTCGTCTGCCAGCAGCTTCATTTGCTTGATTGTATCTTCCACGATATAGCGGATGTCCGATTTGCGGCGCTGGTCATCATCGTTCAATTCGCGGTAAAAGATGGTGAGCAGCACCTGCATGAGGATGGTCTGGAGATGAGGCTTCAGCTCGCCCACTTCCATTCCCCTCCCAAGCTCAAACAGGGGATTCAAGCGCTGCATCCGCTGGGCAAAGCCTTCCCATGATTCGTTCACATCCATCTCCTCCATGTTTCGATTGTTAACACTTCCTGCGGGATTCTTTTGTTTTCCTCCCACAATTGCTGGAGCAGAGCTTGCTCTTCTTCTGTAAACCACCCAAAGAAGGCATCCCGGTATCGAAGATTTTGGAGCTGGCCGCCTTTTTGGTCATTGCCTTGCTCCAGGCATTCCATCATCTTGCGGTAAATTTTCAAGGCTGGCTGGATGCAGCAATCCTTATATTTATCCATAAGCCGAATGAGGATTCCGTACCCTGCGGCATCCAGATCGCCCGCATAATAGAAAAGATACGGCTTCGGCGGAAACATCCTAAAGAAAAACGAAAAGCTTCGTTCGATTTTGGCGCCTTCTCCATAAATGATCAGTTGAGGCTCATAATCAAGCTGATTGTCTTCCAATAATTGAATGGAAGTATGAAAGAATGATAGATTTTCGACAATCAAAACGCGCTGAATATCCTTGATCTCTTTCCCCTGTTTCATCCAAAAGACAAACGGCTCCCCGTATTTTACTATTTTAAGCTGCTCTTCCGAAACTCCGATTCTGGATAAAAAGCCCTTTCCCTCAGGAAAGCGGTCGACGTCCATCAGGAACTTTTCATGGCCGAACAGCTCCAGGCTCCGTTCTTCGAGTGACACGATAGCCCGCTCCTGGCTTGATTGGAGGAACATATATACATTCCGAATCCGGGTCCATTCTTCTTCCGTCTGCCATTCGGGATGCCGCTCATAAAAGGAAAAATCAAACACATCGCTTAATTTCATCATTTCAAGGCGATCCCATTTAGCTTCCCGGACTTTTAAATTCACCCAGTAATATAGGGGAAGCCCTGGTGTTCTGCCATTGTATTGATTATTTTGGATTGGAATCAGAATGCCCTCTTCCTGAAGGTTCTGGACCGCAGCATAAAAGTGCGAATATCCGTCCATCTCAAAATAGTTATCCAGCAGTCTGCGAAGCTGGAATTCCAAATCATTTATATTTATTTTCTTTTTCTGTTTAGGATGCTGGATATCAGCGATAAACCCTCTCACCCTGGTTTCAATGATATTCATCTTACTCACCTGCTTACCTGTTCTTCATTGGAGCATGCAAACAACAAATTTCGACATCCTTCTATTATAAACCAGGTGGGTTGTGGGTGGTAAATGAAGTTTTATTTAAATAAAAGAAGCTGTCACTTGGACAGCTTCTTTTACAACGGAATTGTATTTTTATTGAGTATTTGCAAGAACTTCCTTAAAACTCTTGACCACATTATCTACGGTAAATCCATACTCCTCCAACAGTCTGGAAGCAGGCGCAGAAGCGCCAAATTGATCGAGTGCGATGACTCTTCCATAATCTCCCGTATACTCTCTCCAGCCAATGGATGAGCCCATTTCAACCGCAAGACGTGCTTTCACACCTTTTGGAAGAACTTCTTGCTTGTATTCAATGTGCTGTTTCTCAAAACGGTCCCAGCTTGGCATGCTGATAACGGAAACAGAAATGCCTTCTTCCTCAAGCTGCTTTTGGGCAGCCAGAGCAAGGGATACTTCAGACCCTGTCGCAAGGAGCAAACCTTGTGTCTCGCCTTTAGACTCTGACACAACGTAGGCACCTTTTTTCACACCTTCATAAACGGCTTCCTGATCCATATCCAATGTTTGCAAATCCTGACGGGTTAAGACCAATGCGGTCGGAGTGTCTGTACTTTCAATCGCCAAACGCCATGCCGCAGCCGTTTCCTTCGCATCTGCAGGACGGAGGACGGATAGACCTGGCATTGCACGAAGGGAAGCCAATTGTTCTACCGGTTCATGTGTAGGGCCGTCTTCACCGACTGCGATGCTGTCGTGTGTAAATACATACGTAACCGGCAGCTTCATGAGCGCAGCGAGGCGGATGGCCGGGCGCAAATAATCGGAGAAGACGAAGAACGTCGCTCCAAAGACCTTCACGCCGCCATGCAGCGCCATGCCGTTAAGAGCGGCTCCCATCGCGAACTCGCGCACACCGAACCAGATGTTGCGTCCCGCATAGCTGTCAATATAATAATTCTTTTCAGAAGCAATCAGCGTTTTGTTGGATCCGGCCAAGTCGGCGGAACCTCCAACAAGATAAGGAATCGCTTCAGCCGCTGCATTCAATGTTTTACCTGAGGAAGCACGCGTCGCCATCGCTCCGCCTTCAGGGAAGGCTGGCAATGATTTTTCCCAGTTCTCCGGCAGCTCCCCGTTCATTGCTGCCTCAAACTGGTTGGCTAGTTCCGGATAGGCATTTTTATAGCTGGCATACAATTCATTCCAGGCATTTTCCTTTTGCTGGCCTTGTTCCAGGAATTGCTGGCTGTATTCCCTGACTTCTTCCGGTACGAAAAATGGTTCTTCATGTTCCCAATTGTACGTCGCCTTCGTCAGCGCGATTTCTTCCTGGCCAAGCGGTGCTCCATGTGAATCAGACTTCCCCGACTTATTAGGAGACCCGTATCCGATAACGGTCTTCACCTCGATAAGGGTTGGGCGTTTTACATCGGCTTTCGCTTCCTGCAGCGCCTTTTGGATTGATTCAATGTCGTTTCCATCTTCTACGCGGATGACTTGCCAGCCATATGCTTTAAACCGGTCCTCTACACTCTCGGAGAATGACACATGTAAATCTCCATCCAGTGAAATATCATTGGAATCATATAATACAACCAGACGCCCAAGTTCAAGATGACCCGCGAGAGAAGCCGCTTCAGCAGAAACTCCCTCCATCAGATCCCCATCGCCGCAGATGCTGTAAGTAAAATGATCGACAATGTCAAAGCCATCCTTATTGTATGTTTCGGCCAGATGCCTTTCCGCCATCGCCATTCCGACGGCCATCGCAATCCCTTGGCCAAGTGGTCCTGTCGTTGCCTCTACACCTGGTGTATGTCCAAATTCAGGATGCCCTGGGGTCCTGCTGCCCCACTGGCGGAAGCTCTTTAAATCTTCCATCGTCACATCGTAGCCGAACAGATGCAGCATGCTGTACAAAAGCATGGAGCCATGTCCCGCAGATAAGACAAAACGGTCACGGTTCAGCCAATTTGGGTTTGCCGGATTATGGTTCATTTCTTTTGCCCAGAGTGTATAGGCCATCGGCGCTGCACCCATTGGCATTCCCGGATGTCCGGAGTTCGCTTTTTCAATTCCATCAATGGATAATGTCCGGATCGTATTTATCGCTAACTGATCAAGTTGTGTTTCCTTGGCTAATGTCTTCATTATAAAAATTTCCTCTCCCCAGAAATTCAGATCAGGCTGTGACCGGATCGTTAAAATTGTTTTTCTATGTCTTTTGCCAGCCTTATATAGTTGCTGTATATGGCCTTGTAGGTTAAGCTGTTTTCTTGATTAGGGACAATTGGCTCTCCCATCGGAATGTTCTTTTTTATCTCTTCAAAGGAGTTTACGGTGCCTGTAGCGACCAAAGCGGTCCATGCTGCCCCCCATGCTGCACTATGATGGGTTTCCGAAACATAAATATCCGCTTCAAATACATCGGCCATCATTTGCAGCCAAAGAGGGGACCGCGCCAGGCCGCCATTCACATAAAGCCTTTTCGTTTCGCCAGCCGACCTTTCCAGGGCCTCGCCAATCTGGTAAAGGTTGAATGTAACTCCCTCAAGAACCGCACGGATAAAATGTTCCCGTTTATGGGTAATGCTAATTCCATAAAAATTCCCTTTTGCCCGCTGATTCCAAATTGGAGCTCTTTCCCCATTCAAATAAGGCAGGAAAAGAAGCCCTTCCGCACCGGGAGCAACCTTTTCCGCTTCCCTTAAAAATTCAGTGAAGCTCCCATGATAGTTGAACAGTTCTTTCAGCCATTGCAAGGCGATGCCTCCATTGTTCGTTGGCCCTCCAATGATGGCTGTGTCAGCCGTAAAGGAATAACAGAAGGTTTCCTGACTCTCGTCAATTTTAATATCTCTGGCCAGCTGCCTGATGGCACCGCTCGTACCAACGGACACCGCTACTTCCCCGGGAAGGATGGCCCCGATGCCCAGGTTGGCCAATTGGCCGTCCGCCGCACCCATCACGAAAGGCATATCAGCGTCAATGCCCATTTGTTCCGCAATGTCGGCTCTTATTCCTGTCAACATCTGTGTAGGCGGAACGATTTCCGAAAGCTGCTCGCGGCGGATACCCGTAAGTTCAAGCAATTCCGGCTCCCAATCCAGCTTTGCAGGATTGAATAGCCCTGTTGCTGACGCCATGGAATAATCGATCATTCTTTGGCTGAACCAGCAAAGCAGCAAATATTCTTTAATGGACATGAAGGATGCAGCTTTGAGATACGGCTCATAATTGTTTTCCTTCATCCATAATAATTTTGCGAATGGTGTCATTGGATGAATCGGGGTTCCTGTTTTTGCATATACAGTGTCACCGATTGTTTTCTTTATCGTTTCCGCCTGGGCCTGGCTTCTGCCATCCGCCCAAATCACCGCAGGAGAAATAGGTTCTCCATTCTGGTTCACACAAATAAGCGAGTGCATCGCCGCAGAAAAACCGAGGGAAATAATCTCTTCTTTCTTGATGCCCGCCAGCTCGATCGCTTCCCTTACTGCGAGGACCGCAGAGCGTTCGATTTCAACCGGGTCCTGTTCTGACCAGCCTGGCTGGGGATAAAAGAAAGTGTTCAATTTCTCCGCTTCAGAAATGACTTTGCCTTTTAAGTTGAATACGCACGCTTTTACACTTGTCGTACCTAAATCAAGTCCAATTACAAACTCTTTTGACATCTACATCTTCCTTTACAGATACCAATACTTCCTGTTTGGTTTATTCCTGACCTTTTAAATAAAAGGCTTTGGAGCTTCCCAAAGCCTTTATTTACGTTGATCTTGTTAAATAGTCATGCTTCCGAATCCGCCATCGACGCGGATCAGAGCGCCTGTGACAAAGCTTGAAGCCTTTTCAGATGCAAGCCAGACGGTCGCCCCTTTGAGTTCTTCCGCTTCTCCAAAGCGCTGCATCGGAGTATGGCTCATGATGGATGCAATTCGTTCCTGGTCAAGGATTTTGCGGTTTTGTTCTGCCGGGAAAAATCCAGGGATAATCGCGTTCACACGGATGCCTTGAGTGGCGAATTCACGCGCCAGGAACTGGGTCACACTGTTTAGTCCTGCTTTTGAAACGGAATATGTGAACACTCTTGAAAGAGGAGTGGTTGATGAAACGGAGGAAATATTGATGATGCTTCCTTTCCGCTCCTGCTCAATCATCTTCTTGGCGAAAATCTGGCAGGTTAAGACGATTCCCTTCAAGTTGATGTCCATGATTTTGTCGTACTCATCCATATCAAGCTCGAAAAAAGGTGTTGGACTGTTCGTGCCGGGTGCATTTAAAAGGATGTCCCAGCCCCCAGACCACTGTTCGATATCATTCGCAGCCTGAAGAAGGGAGTCCTTTGAGCTTACATCAGCTGAAAATGCTTTTGCTTCTCCGCCGGCAGCTTCAATTTCCTTGACAACCTCTTCTGCTTTTTCCAAGTTGCGTCCAACAATCGCTACTTTTGCGCCGTGCTCTGCCAGGCCTTTGGCCATTGCTGAACCCAATACTCCATTTCCGCCAATTGCTACTGCTGTTTTTCCTGTCAAGTCGAATAAATTTGCCATGTTCCTGCTCCCCCTAGGTTTTTAAAATAAATTTTCGTTTTCGTCAAAAGGAAATTCGTATAAATCCGATACCTGTTCCATGTTTGAATGCTTTGCGACATAGTCCAGCAAGTTCTCAGAAACCTCAATTTCGCCAATCACCAAAGTGTTTTTGATCCTTACCAGTTTAACCTTTGTAAAATCCAAAATATTGCAGGTCTTGATTGCTGCCTGTATCGCCTGTTTATCGGTAGGCAAGGTGGTCGCGATTTTGGTAGGAGATACAACGGTTGATGTTAATCCATTGGCATAGGTTCCTTCCAAGTCCATTTTGTCTACGAGGCGCTGTGTCGTAAAATCGGCGGTCCCGACTCCATTGGCATTTCCTTCTGATTCCGATGTGACATCAAGTACGACCATCTTATTCACATCAGGTCCTCCGGAAGCATATGGGGTTGGATAACGGCCGGTGATATTCGGATCCGCTCCGTCGCCGCTGATGTTTTTGCCGATTTCATCAATGACAAGGACATCCAGTTGATCAAAGAACAGCTTCGGCAAAAGTTCCTTTGCCTTTGCCTGCAGCCCTGGCTCTTTTTCGATTACGTCTTCAGGTGTCAGCACTTCGGCAATCGCTACTTTATCGAAAGCATTTTCAACGGTTGCCACACCAAAAAGCATCGGCTTTTTCTCCATGATCATCTTGGCCATTGCAGGAACATTTTCCGCCATATATTTAAAGCCTAACTGGTGGCAGGCTTCGGCACCCTTTTGTTTTCCCAGCCCAATGCTGATCATTTTCATCATGCCGCTTTCAACTGGGCCGCGGAAGGCTGTATGCGGTTTCACCCTGTTGATGACGACAAACGCATCTGCTTCATAGGCGTACTTATCAATATAAACTGGCAGCCCGTTAGGCAGTTTGCCAAGTTCAACGACTTCCATTGAGGAGCGGATCTCACATCCGACACTTTCCTCCGTCACGCCAAGATGCGCCAATACTTCCCGCTGTCCTTCTGCCGTCGCCCCTCCATGGCTTCCCATGCTTGGAACAATGAAAGGCTTTGCGCCCAAATCTTTTAAAAATTGAACCGTTACGGCAGTGATTTCCACAAGACGGTCAAGTCCCCTGCTTCCGACTGCAACCGCAATTTCCATACCCGGTTTTACTGTTTGTTTAATATGTTCTTGCTGTAATTTTTCATTTAATACTGGCCCTAGATCCTCAATTTTGCTGTCATCAAACTTCACTTTAACTTTTGCCATTCGAGGTACCGGGATGTTTTTAACCAGTTCCTGAAGAATACCCATATCTGCTTCACTCCTTATCCATTATGCTTCAAAAGGGGAATATTCCGTGAAAGCATTACTCATTTTCTAGTCTATCCTTTTTCAATAACAAAATATATTAATTTGTTGATTCAATAGCCGTTTTATTAATTTGTTTATCAAACGAATTAATTAACTATCCTCATCATAGCATTATCCCTATAGTACGTCAATATATGAAAATCGGCCATATTCCTTCAAAAAAATAGAGACAAAAACGCACCCTGACAAGGTCCGTTTATGCCTCTATCCATAAGTTTCATACTAAAAGGAAATGCTTATTCCATCCAGTTTGTATGGAATACTCCTTCTTTGTCCACACGCTGGTACGTATGGGCGCCAAAGTAATCACGCTGTGCCTGCAGGAGGTTGGCCGGAAGCGTTTCAGTCCGGTAGCTGTCAAAATAAGCAATCGCGCTGGCGAAAGAAGGTACCGGAATACCATTTTCGATGG
The DNA here is from genome assembly GCF_000986785.1 of Mesobacillus campisalis. Lineage (GTDB taxonomy): Bacteria > Bacillota > Bacilli > Bacillales > Cytobacillaceae > Mesobacillus_B > Mesobacillus_B campisalis. The sequence continues at coordinate 102,903 of NZ_LAYY01000014.1, forward strand.
CCAAAGAAACAACTTTACGCAATGCATCCTGATAGCCTTGGACAATCTCCTTAAAGTATGGATCCAGCAGCAGGTTTGCCAATTCAGGATCACGATCGTAGGCATCCTTGATTTTCTGCAGGAATTGAGCGCGAATAATGCAGCCGCCGCGGAATATCATGGCGATATCCCCGTAGTTCAGGTTCCAGTCATATTCGTCTGATGCTGCACGCATCTGGGCAAATCCTTGGGCATAGGAACAAATCTTGCTCATATATAGCGCTTTGCGGACCGCTTCGACCAACTCTTCCTTCTTGCCTTCAAATCGTTTAGCTTCTGGTCCTTCAAGGGTCTTGCTAGCTTTCACACGCTCATCTTTCATTGCGGAAATAAAACGCGCAAACACAGATTCAGTGATGATTGGCAGCGGTACGCCCAGGTCTAGAGCATTTTGGCTAGTCCATTTGCCTGTTCCTTTTTGGCCGGCAGTGTCGAGAATGACATCAACCAAAGGTTTGCCGGTTTCTTCGTCCACTTTTGTAAAGATGTCCGCTGTGATTTCAATCAGGTAGCTGTCAAGCTCTCCCTTATTCCATTCTGCAAATACTTCATGAAGTTCCTGCGCCTCCATGCCAAGCACATGTTTCATGATGAAGTAAGCTTCACAAATTAATTGCATGTCACCGTACTCGATGCCATTGTGAACCATTTTCACGTAATGTCCGGCACCATTCGGCCCGATGTATGTGCAGCATGCATCTCCTTCAACTTTTGCCGAAATGGCTTCCAGAATTGGCTTTACAAGCTCATAGGCCTCTTTCTTGCCTCCTGGCATAATGGAAGGTCCTTTCAGGGCTCCTTCTTCTCCACCGGAAACACCTGTGCCAATGAAATGGAATCCTGCACTCGCCAATTCCTTATTGCGTCGGATAGTGTCCTGGAAGAATGTATTGCCGCCATCGATCAAGATATCGCCTTCTTCAAGATAAGGCTTCAACGATTCAATTGTCGCATCGGTCGCAGCTCCCGCTTTAACCATCAATAAAATCTTTCGTGGTTTTTCCAGAGACTGAACAAATTCTTCAACCGTACGTGCACCGACAAAGTTCTTTCCCTTTGCCTCTTTCTCCAGAAATTCTTCCGTTTTTTCATAGGAACGATTGAAAACCGCTACGGAATAGCCACGGCTCTCAATATTTAATGCCAGGTTTTTTCCCATTACTGCTAATCCAACCACACCAATTTGCTGTTTAGACATTAAGATCCCTCTCGCTTTCATATATTCAAGTGTAAAATAACCTAGCCTTTTATCAAGGAAGGGAATAACTGTGGCAGGGCCATCAAAGGCCCTTATCTTTCATTAACGCTGTAAGAAATACTTTTCAGCGTTGTAATAGCCGATATTTTCAACCATTTTCTCAAGGAATTCAAAATCATCCGGAACCAATCCTCTTTCCACCCATTCTCCCAGGATATTGCAAAGGATGCGGCGGAAATAGTCATGACGGGCATAGGATAGGAAGCTGCGTGAATCGGTCAGCATCCCGATAAAGTGGCTTAATAGGCCGACGTTTGCCAGATCCTTCATTTGCCTTTCCATACCATCAATGTGGTCGAGGAACCACCAGCCGGAACCAAACTGGATTTTCCCTGGAACTCCCTCTTCATAGAAATTCCCCATCATGCCGGCCAGAACCTGATTGTCCTTTTGGTTCAAATTGAACAAGACCGTTCTCGGCAGCGCGTCCTGCAGATCTAGCGCATCAAGGAAACGGGAAATCCCTTCAGCAAAATTGATTTCTGCTGGTGAATCGAAACCTGTATCAGGGCCAATCTTATTTTTCATTTTAGTATTGTTGTTTCTCATTGCGCCCATATGGAGCTGCATGACCCACTCTTTTTCTGCGTACATTTTTCCAAGTTGAGTTAACAGGAATGCTTTGTAAAGAGTCACTTCCTCTTCTGTAAGCTCCGAGCCGCTCAGGCGTTTTGCAAAGATAGGTTCAATCTCTTCCTTTGTTGTCTGAACATACTCCATCTTTTGGATGTCATGGTCAGATGCACGGCCGCCATGTTCATGGAAGTAATCGACGCGCTGCTGTAAAGCTTGTAAAAACGAGTCTAGTGTATCTACTTTTATTCCCGATACTTCGGATAATTTCTGGATCCAGCCTTCAAAGGTTGACCGCTCAATGAACAGGGCTCCATCCGGACGGAAGGTTGGTGCGATTCTTGCAGTAAAGCTTTCGTCATTCTTCAATAATTGATGGTATTCCAATGTTGAAACGGGATCATCGGTTGTGCCGATAAATTTAACATTTGATCTCTCAATGAATGCTCTTGGTTTAAATTCAGGCTGTTTCAGCTTTTCATTGCACTCATCGTAAATTTCACGAGCGGTTTCCGGGCTCAATCTTTTCTCAATCCCGAAAAACATTTTAAGTTCCATATGCGTCCAGTGGTAAAGCGGATTTCCGATCAGGTGCGGAACCGTTTCTGCCCAGGCCGAGAACTTTTCCCAGTCCGATGCATCTCCGGTAAGGAAGCGCTCGCCAATGCCATGCATGCGCATAGCCCGCCATTTATAATGGTCGCCGCCAAGCCATAGCTTGGTGATATTTTCATAAGGCTTATTTTCCCATACTTCTTTTGGGTCTAAGTGACAATGAAAGTCAAAAATCGGCAGCCCGACAATTGCGTTTTCATAAAGCCTGACGGCTGTATCTGTATTAAGCATGAAACGATCGTCTAAGAATGCTCTCATTCTATTCCCTCCCAAATCTTTTTCTGTAAACCTTTTCAAATTTTACCCTAAAAAATAATTATTATAATTTGTTTATTAAACAAATTAATTACACTTATAATTTATCATTTCTATTATGTTTCGTCAATGTAGATATTATGAACAATCAATTGACTTTAAAATTGTATCTTTTGCCTGTTATCATATTACCATAATGGCATTGGTTTAATAGTGATTTTCGCAAAAATTGAGAGGCAGCTTCCTGCAGCTGCCTCTCTCATGTTTTTTCTATTAAAACCAATCACCATACCCTAATTTTCTTAGGTTTTCAGCTGATGTTTCCAGGCAGTCAAATGGATCTCGGCCATAAACATCATCCTGTTCAACAAGGAAGTATTCTGCTCCGCTTTCCAGACCAGCTTCGATAATAGCCTTGATATTCAGGTTGCCTTCGCCAACTTCAGCAAACTCAATGGTGTTAGTGAAAGCCTGGAAGAACTTGGCCATATCTTTCTGAAAGTCCACATCACTTAAGTCCATTTGGCCGATGCGGTAGTCTTTCAGGTGCAGTAAGGATACACGATTCTTATATTGTTTAATAAACTCCACCGGATTTTCGCCAGCTCGCTGGATCCAATGCACATCCAGCTCGAAGCCAAGCTTGGTGGTATTGTTTTTCATCAAGTCCAATAAATATTCCCCGTCGAATTTTTGGAACTCCAAATGGTGGGTATGATAGTACAGCTCAATGTCTTCCCCGGCCAATCTTTCTGCCATCGCTTCCGCTCTTTCGATAAAGCTCATGATCTTATCTTTATCATCCATAAGATGCAAAGGCATCATCCCGATGCGCAGGTAACGGCAATCCAGCGTTTTGCAATCGCTCACAATCTTTTCGTAATCAGCTGTCAAAGTCTCTCCTGGTGCGCCGGGCAGCATCGGCTCCAATGCAGCAGACAAGGCAGCAATTTTAATCCCAAAGTCCTCACTCGCTTTTTTTAGCTCAGCGACATTCTCAGATGTCATCGGAATTTGAGAAACCTCAACCGCCCTGTATCCGAGGTCATGGATCTTTCTCATTGTTTCATATACGCCTATTTCCTCAACCTTGCCTTTAAGCATCATCATCTGTACGCCAATTTGTCCCTTGTTCATGCTAACGCCTCCCACTTAATTTTTTCTTTGCTCGCTGATGACATCCGGATGGCATCAATGATTTGTATGGAAATCAGTGCATCTTTGGCATGGACATAGTCATCAGAATCATTTTCTATACAGGAATAGAAGTGGTTGATTAACTTCGCATGGCTTGCTCCATAGTAAAATTTGCTCCCCGGAAGCTTTGTATCTTCCATGATTTCTTCCTTTTTGCCATCGTCGTTTACTTTTGTCAGGATACTGTCTTTAATGGTGAATTTCCCTTTTTCAAAAACGGCCTGGAGCTCGACACTCGAATTGACACCATTGGCATTTGTCGCATAAAACAAACCAGTTGCGCCGTTTTTAAAGGTAATATGTGCTGTTGCGGTGTCTTCAACCTCAATCCCATAATCCAATAACTGATCAATCGATCCGCGAAGTGAATCAATTTCTCCACCAAGTAATTGGATTAAGTCCAGTGTATGAAGTGCCTGATTGATCATCACACCTCCGCCGGCTGTTGCCATCTTCCCGCGCCATGGCTTTACGTCATAATAAGCCTTTGGGCGGTGCCAGGCCACCAGTCCTTTGACTCCAACCAGATTGCCGTATTCTCCACTCGCCGCCAATTCTTGCAGAGTCTCAAATGTCTCATTATATCGATTTTGGTGACAGACACCTATTTTTATATCAGAATGGTTTTCTTCCAGCTTCACGAGTTCCAAAGCCTCTTTTGTATTTAACCCAAGCGGCTTTTCCAGGAATACATGGACTCCTTTTTCGACACATGCTTTTGTAACTGGATAATGCAGATGGTGCGGCAGACAATTATGAACACAGTCCAGCGCTTCGTTTTCCAGCATTTTTTCATAGCTGGTATAAAAGGGCACCCCCGGTACACGGTCCGTTAATGTTTCATCGATATCACATACAGCCACTAATTCAACATTCGGGTTTGCTTGTATAGCAGGTATATGAATATTGGAAATATCCCCTAATCCAATCACCGCTGCTCTTAGCATAATCCCATCTCCTTTAGATGAGGCAAGAGGCCTGTCCTACCTGTCCATTACAATAGTCAGGCGACAGGCCTCCAATTAAGGCCTCACAATGTATATTATTTAATAGGATTCTTTTTTTCTTCTTCTATTTTTTTGTTCAATTCAGCCAGGAATAGTTCCTCATCGATTGGCAGCTCCACTTCTTTTCCAAGCCAGCTTGAAAGATGGATCGCATTTGCCAGGGCCACGCCATGGATGCCGTCACTTCCTGGTGCGATTAAAGGAGTTCCGTCCAAAATGTTTGCCGCGAAGTTTTCGAGAACGGAAATATGCTGGGCACCCCATACACTTTCAAATTCGATGACTTCTTCTGTATAGATATCGGATGTGTCTCCACCCATGAAAAGGTTCATAATATCCATCATGTTCATCGTTTTGTTCATTTCTGGTTCAGGCTTCACAAGACGCTTAATGGTGATTTTCTTGCTGTCATCAACGATGATCTTTCCGTTGTCACCCATGATTTCCAAGCGGTCAGTACCGACAACATCATGAGTCGCGGTAATAAACACACCTGTCGCTCCATTGCCATAATCAAGCATTGCTGTCACTTCATCTTCTACCGCGATATTTCTTTGGAAGCCGTACTTAACATTGGAGTAAACCTTTTTAGGCATTCCGCAAATCCATTGAAGCAGGTCGATTTGGTGTGGCGCCTGATTGACGAGGACACCGCCTCCCTCACCTTCCCAGGTAGCTCTCCATGCGCTTTGGTCATAATATCCTTGCGGTCTCCACCATGTTGTAATGATCCAGTTTGTTCTGCGGATTTTCCCGATTTCCCCATTATCGATCATTTCTTTTAGTTTTTGGTAAAGCGGGTTGGTACGCTGATTGAAAAACACGCCATATGTTAATTCTGGTTTTGTAGCAGCAAAGTCGTTTAATTCTTTCACCTGCTTTGTGTAAACACCAGCCGGTTTTTCAAGCAGTACATGAACATCCCTTTTTAATGCTTCGATTCCCATTTCAGGATGGAGATAGTGGGGAACGGTTGTGACGACTGCGTCCACATTGCCGCTTTCAAGCATCTCAATATAATTGTCGTAGAATGGCACGTCAGGATATTTTTCCGCACACATTTCTTTCTTCGCCGGGTCGATGTCGCAAATCGCCCCAATCACCATGTTTTTCACTTTGCCTTCCGAGATGAATCCAGCATATGTTCCACCTTGTGCTCCAATACCGATAATTCCCAGTCTAACTTGGTTCATTATTATTTCTCCTCACTTTCAATTTTTTCTAAAATATCCAATAAAGCCTCATACTGAAGTTTGTATGCACTTTCTCCATCAAGCCCTTTATTATCTTTGATTACTTCACTTGCATCTTCGAGTTCTAAATCTTTCAAAGAGTCGAATAAAACTAAATGAGGTTCAAGTGTCAAAAATCCTTTGTAGCCGCTTTTGATAAACTGTGCAAGAAGTTCAGGGATCTTGCCTTCCCCAGTGCCGCAGACAACATTCTGGCTGTCCGTTGAAACGGCATCCTTGATGTGGATGTAGACAATTTCTTCTCTCAACAAATCATAGCAAGCTTGTGTATCCTCGCCACACTGGACAAAGTTTGCGAAATCAAAGATTCCTTTAAAAGATGGCGAGGCCACTTCTGTCAGGATTTCATGGCAGCGGCGGCCAATGTCTCCGAAAATATCCTTTTCATTTTCGTGGACTAAGATAACATTGTATTGCCCAGCGATTTCCGCAAATTGCTTCAGCTTGTCAATGACCTCTTCCTTGTAGGAATCCGCCTCCTCCCCCTTTGGGATATAAAAGCTAAAGATCCTGATATACTGGCAATCTAATAGATTCGCAATTTGGCAAAGCGTGTCCAGCATTTTCTTTTGCTTTTCAAAACCTTCCTGGTCATTGATAAACACTTTTCCAATAGGGGAGCCAATGGAAGAAACCTTAACACCGGCCTTTTGAAGACGCGGAAGCACTTCCTCTTTTACTTCCTCAACCGAGAAATCCCCAATATTCTTACCATCAATTCCTCTTAAGGAGATGTATTCCATGCCTAATCTAGAGACAACTTCAAGCTGTGTATTAAAGTCCGATGAAATCTCATCAGAAAAACCGGAAATGTGAAGATCCTGGTTCATCTTAATCAAATCCTCCTTATTCATATACTTTAATTCGTGATTGCCGGTATTCTTTTGCAGTAACACCGACTTTCTCACGAAAATAGCGGCTAAAATGCGAAACGCTTTCAAAACCACATTCATGGGCAATCTCTTTCAGTGGTTTATCCGGCTCAATTTCCAGTAAATACTTTACCTGGTTCAAACGGCATCCCATCACATATTCCATAATCGTAAAGCCCGTCATTTCCTTAAAAACATGTGCTGCATAGGACTTGCTGAGATTAAGGGCTTCTGCAATGGATTGGATACTTAACTTATTCATGTAATTTTTTTGAATATACTCTGCAATGTTTTCAGCATGCTCTGCCTTGTCCACTTTTTTACCGGTCATTTTTATTGAGTGCTGCTGACCTAGGCGATGAACTATAATCAATACTTGCAGAAGCAAAACTTTCATTTCCGTGATGGAATGCTGATTTTTTTTCGGTGACGTCCTTTTCAGTTCAGCAAGCCGGCTGACAACGGTTTCCAAATACTTCAGCTCTGGGTTTTCTTTCGTTCTTATCAAACAATGATGGAGCTTTTCAAACGCTTCCAGCAGATACATACTTCCCATTCCAGCCAGGATGTCTTTTATCCAGTGTGGGGAAAAGTGAATATGACTGCGAACATAATCACTGTTTTTTTCGATATTTGGTTTGTGAAGCGTTTTCCCATCCAGCAATAAAATATCGCCTGGCTCCAGATCATAAATATGGTTATGGACGATGTATCTGCAGGATCCGCCATGGAAAATGTATATTTCATATTCCTGATGGGAATGGAACTCCGAAACATATTCGATCAGGCCGTGCAATCGATAGTTAACCAATAATGTTTCATCCAAGTGAAAATCACCCTTTCAATGAAACTACCTACATTTTAGATGAATAAATAGCAAAATTCATTACCTGTCACTGCCGTCTTTTCTACCAAAATGTTCTGAGAGTGCTTTTTTTACCAGACAGTCAGATAATCCTATGTATAAAAAAAGGGATATCGCTATCCCTTTTTCCAACAATACCATTACTTTTCCCCTGATGCGCCCGGAAGTGTGATTTGATTCTTTTCAACAAGTACGTTTTTAACTTCAGCAATTTCAGCCTGAATTTGGGCCATGTACTTATCATCCAATTTGTAGAATTTCATTGCGATCAGCGATGCAATCCAGCCAAGCATCGGAACTCCGATATGGAAAAATAATGCAAGAGCAAAGATTCCGGTTGTCAATGGTGTATCCACTTCCGGGAACACCGTGGTGAAGCCGATTCCAGCAAGCATCAATCCGACAATGGTGGACGCTAAAGATGAGATTAGCTTATCGACAAAGGAGAAGATGGTTCCAATCATGCCTGGTACATATCTTCCGGTAATATGTGTTTCATAGTCGGAGGTGTCTGCTATCATCGGAATGACCAAATTTCCTGTCAAGCCCATAAAAGCATATCCTCCTGTGTAGAAAACCAAAAACGCAATTGTTGCAAAGCCCATATTGGATAAAGAAATGGAGGTTGGATCATTAATCACCAGGAATAAAACCAGCAGCAGGGTAAATGAAATCAATGCACCCCAGGTCGCTCCAACAAATGTTCTTTTCAATCCTTTATTACGGGCAATTCCTACACCAATATACGTTAAAATTAATGTTGGAATAATGGTAATCATTGAAACAGTTCCACTTAGAGCATAATCACCAATCAAAATTCCAAAAAACATCACAGGAACAACAGGTTGTCTTAAAACTTGGCCTGCGAGCTTATCGGTAGCAGCCGCGATGACCAGCATTTGCAATGGGCGATTCCTTTTAATGACTGGCCAGTAATCACGGAACGTCGTTTTGACGGATTTTTCAGCAAAACCAAAGTATTCGGTACGGTCTTTTTCCCATAGTGCAATCACAGCAAGAACGGTAAAAATGGCCCCTGCGATAATGACAACGGTATTAAACTCTGTGAAGAACCCTTGGTTAAAGCCGCCATGTTTCGGCTGCAAGTATGAAGCAATATAAAACTGTCCGCCTACAAATAAAATCGTATTATATGTTGCATCAAACGCCGAGAACACCGGACGCTGTTTTGGATCATTGGTCAAAACGGTCTGGGCCGCTTTTGTCACAGCCGTCTGAAAAGTGTAACCGATAATATGGATCCCATAGACTATGATAAAGAATGGAAGGCGCATTCCTTCTGGCACCAGGTGGGTCAGGTTGAAAAGTGCCAGGACCGTTATGATTAAAATGATATTTCCCAAAACCATATACGGCCTGAACTTGCCAAACTTCGTATTGGTTTTATCAATCACATAACCGATAATTGGATCGGTAATCCCATCAAATAGCCTCATTGCGGTCAATATATAACTAATAGCGACTACCGCAACTCCTGCTATGCCTGTGGCATAATAAGAAATAAAACCCATCGCGAACATATACAAGTTTGTTGCCGTATTGTTCAATGCGAAAAATCCAATTTGCCACATTTTAGACCGATTTACAAATTCATTTTGGTTCGCTTTTGCTGCAGCCATTCAATTCCCCTCCTGTTGAAACTGCTTACATCTTCTTGTAAAAAAATTCACCTATCCGTTTCTCTTGTTCCACCTGTTCATATCTTGGCTTTTATAGTCTCTACTTATTAGGCCTAATTACAACGCTTTCATTTTTGGTAATTAATTTGTTTACTTTACAAATTAAAGATATCATCATGATTTCCTTACGTCAACAATTTGCAATCGTTATGTTTTCAGGAAATAACTGGGGTAACAGAGGGGTAGTTACAGACTCTTGCAGGCAGGCACCGTTTAACAACGAAAAAGAATACTTAGGAGAGCTCGTCTCTATATAGGAAATGGTGAAATCATTAGAAAAAAAGAGTTGCTTGCGTTTTCATGCAGGATGTTTCCGTTTTCCTGGCCGATGTTCCCGTTTTCACCACCATTGTTAAAATATGACTTCCCTGCCATAATAAAAGTAACAATTGGAAGGGAGATAAAGCACTATGATGAAAAAATTCATTGTATCGTTTAAAGAAGGCTTGCTTATGTACTCAAACTCGCAATATGGAGATGTAAACTGGCAAGCGAAAAGAAATGAGATGGTCTTCGCAGAAAGCAAACCTGCCAACAAAAAGAATGTATGTGCAACAAAAAAACTATATATGGCCAACTAACCGATTCTCTCAATACATGGAAAATCGGTTTTTTTATTTTTTAGTATCTTTTATTCAAACAGAAACTATTGGAAAATCCCTCCTAAAGGTTTGACAAGTTAACAAAACGGTCGATACTATGGTATTACCATCGTATTTCCGACTATTAAAATAGGAATATATTCTATCCATACTTTGTGTATTTCGCAATTAACTATAATAGATTGGGGTTTTTTAACTGTGAAGAGTGAGTATAAAGAAGCGGTTTGGACAAAAGATTTTATTATGCTTTCATCAGCCAGCTTCTTCTTGGCGATGGTTTTTTATCTGTTGATGGTCACCATTGCGGTCTATTCAGTGGAAACCTTTAATGCTTCAACTGGCCAAGCCGGCGTTGCTTCGGGGATTTTTATCGTTGGTGTCCTTATTGGCCGATTGTATATTGGGCGTAAATATAATGACTATAATACGAAGCTCATTCTTGTGATTAGCGGAATCGCAATAGTAGCCAGCATTTTACTTTACTTTATTCAATGGAATATTTCATTTTTATTTTTAACCCGGCTGATCCATGGAATAACCTTTGGGGTTGCGGCTAACACTCTGGCCGCCATTATTGCTGTCGTGCTGCCTCCTTCCCGAAGAGGAGAAGGAATCGGCTATTTTACAATGAGCATGACCTTGGCTGCCGCCATCGGTCCGTTCATCGGCGTTTTGATGTCCAAAACGGCAAACCACTTTCCGATTTTCTCTCTATGTCTCTTCCTTGGCCTAATATCGCTCGTCTTCATATTATTCTCAAACATTCCGTCACTTAAGGTAAAGAAAAAGCCTGGTATTCAAAAAATCAGCTGGACACAGTTCCTAGAACCAAACGCGATACCGATTTCCATCGTCATTATGGGTATTTCCTTTTGTTACGGAAGTGTCCTATCCTTTATTAATCTTTATGCTTCCGAAGTTCATTTAGTGGAAGCTGCCAGTTTCTTTTTCCTCGTTTATGCCCTTGCCATTCTTTTCTCACGGCCGATCACTGGCAAATTAGTCGATTCCAAAGGCGCTAATTTTGTTATGTATCCATGTATCGTCTTGCTGGCAGCCGGGATGTTCGTATTAAGCATAGCCAGCACAAGCTTCTTATTATTATTGGCAGCAGGCCTCATTGGAATAGGTTACGGAAATATCCAATCCACCCTCCAAGTCGTAGCCGTTAAAACGGCACCGCCAGGACAGATTGGTTTAGCGACATCTACCTATTATATCGGGATGGATGCAGCAAACGGAGTCAGCCCAGCTGTTTTGGGGCTCATTATACCGTTCCTCGGCTTTGGGCAGATGTACCTGTCATTAGCTGTTTTCGCGATGCTGATGGCTGTTCTCTATTATTTTGTGTATGGCCGCAAAGAATCTTTATTTCTGGCTGACGTGAACAATGAAGCAACTGTGGATCGTTAATGGGGTAGTATAAAACTTATGAAGGCATTGCGTCCGAAGGAAACCTTATTGTTTTCCGTACTTTTTTTGTGCACACAAAGGTGAGCAATAATCTGAATTATCGCTCACCTAACCATAAGATTTAAAACGAAATCAAGCACTGACATCCGTTTTGTTTATTTTCACCTGAAGCGTTCTGGTTCCAAAGAACACTTTTAATAATGGCGGCGTAACTAGGGTTGTAAGGATCACCACGATAATCATAGATGTGTAATATTCTATTGGCAATAGGCCACTGTCCAATCCCATTGCAGCTATGATTAAGGCCACTTCTCCCCGTGAAATCATTCCTGCACCAATACCCATGGAAGATCGATTGTTAAATCCTGATACCCTGGCTCCAATACCTGAACCAATGAACTTAGACAGTACAGCGATAATCGAGAATACAGTTAAGAATCCCAGCTGGCTTCCAATTCCGTTAAATGATACAGCTAAACCAATACTTACAAAAAAGAAAGGAACGAAAAGACCATTTGCGATTGGTTCTACTTTATGTTCAATTTCTTCTTTATATTTAGTCTGGGAAATTGCAATCCCTGCAAAGAACGTCCCAATAATCCCGGCTACCCCCAAATATTCTGCAAAGTAGGCGAAGCTAAAGCAAATAATTAAGCCGGCACTTAAAACAGTCTCCGTTACCTTAAACTTTGAAAATACCTGGATAAATCTAGGCACTACCCATTTCGCAGCAAGAATGATTACCACAAAGAATAAGATTTTTTTCCCAATAAGCAGGGCAAGGTTCGTATCAGAGTTTGCGAAGAAACTAATCGCAATAGCAAGTAAAATGACAACAATAATATCGTCCAATACGGCTGCTCCTAGTAACGCAGAACCTTCTTTACTATTTAGCCAGCCAAGTTCCCTTAATGTTTGGACAGAGATGCTTACAGATGTTGCAGACAATAATAACCCTACAAAGATGGATTCTGCCGTGTTAAAACCAAAAATTTGAGCAGCAAAATAGGATAATAAAATGGGGGCAATAACCCCGCCAACCGCAACGAGCACTGCTGCCTTTTTATTTTCGTTCAAATCATTTAGATCCGTTTCCAAACCTGCTAAAAACATTAACAGCAGCACACCAATTTGGCTAAAAACAGTGATGATTTCCGAGTCATGCACCCATCCAAGCAATGCCGGCCCCAAAATAATCCCAACGATAATTTTTCCCAATACAGAGGGTTGGCCAAGTTTAATGCTTAATTGGCCAGCTATTTTTGTTGCAAGTAAAATAAGAACAATTTGTAATATAACCATGTCTTCTACCCCTATTAAATTATTTTATATAAAAAAACACATAGCAGTGCCAATTTGACTGACTCCACCATGTGTTTTAATTATTTAATTAGCAAACTAATTATAGCAGGCTTCTATCTTTATGAAACCGCTTTTTAAAAAATTTTTGTAATTTTGTATACATTGTATCCGTTTATTCGCTTTCCGGTCCGCGGAACCTTAGGGCCCTAAATGGTTCGTTCCCCCTGTTTTTAATCATGAAGGAAGTATCGGCCGGAAGGAAATATTGTTCCCCGGCATTCGCTTCCATCATTTCTCTTCCACTTGTGAAGCACGCTTTTCCTGACAATATGTACATTCCCGAAAACACACTTTCTTCCGGCACGTCCATCTCCCCTTCCACTTCAAGAAGCGTCATACCGAAATAAGGGGTATACTTGTACCCAATGAGCTCTACTTCCCTCTTCCCCCCACCCTCTTGAAGAACGCAAGGAGGGATCTTCCATTTTTTCAAGGTATCTTCCCTGGTCCGCCCTTCATAATTGAAACAGTCGAACATCCGGTCGAACCCGATTCCCTGGTGGCACATGAAGTCATCGATCCTAAAGCCCGAAGGCGTGGTTTTCTCAATCCGGAAGGTATAATCGGTCGGTTCCTGGATTTCAACAAGGAAACATCCTGAACCTATGGCATGGGGGGTCCCCCCTTCAATCAAGAAGGTGTCCCCCGGTTTTACCTCATACCGGTGGAGGCAATTCAGCATCCCTTCTATGTCCTGGTCCCAGAACAATTTTTCCCACTGCTCCCGCGTGACGCCGGGCTTGAACCCGAGGTACACATAAGGAGTAACCCCGTTGATTGCTCTTCCCCCAAGGATGTGCCAGCACTCCGTTTTTCCGTAGGAAGAGAAGAACAGCTCCTCCGCCTTCTTCCTGTCCGGATGGACCTGGACGGTCAGGCGTTCGGCTGAGTCAATAATTTTGACCAAAACCCCTGTCCCGCTTCCGTGCTTTTCGTGATGAGCCTTTCCCAGCACTTTTTCTGGGTCCCCTTTGATCCATTCCCTTAGGGTGATGTCGTTTCCGGCCACCACGCTTAGTCCTTCCAATAAGTGTTCGCGTCCCTTGTTTCGTGCCTCCACCACCGACATGATCCACTCTTCAGGGAAATGCCCGTCCACCTGATTCTCCTTCCCCTGCCGCTCATCGATGAGCTTTCCGCCGAGATACGTGCGCCAGGCACGGGTCGGCAGCAGCCTCACCGGAAGAGTGTTTCCTCTTTTCATCAAGCTTCACTCCTCTTTCCTTCCATTATCCCGCCCAATCTCAGTGCTGGAAATAATGTGGGTATTTCTGCTTCAACTCATCAATGTGCCATAAACATTTCCCCAAATGGGAACCTATGACCTTCTCTGCCTCATCAGCATCCTTCTTCCTGAGGACGTTCACCAATCTTTCATGATCGTCCAGAGTCTCCTCCCATCTGGAAGGGCTGCTGGCTACGAGCCTCAATACCCGGACCCTCTTGAACTGCGCGTTCATCTGGTCAATAGCCTGCCAGGTTTTCTTCTTGCCAAGCCCTTTGAAGATCGTTTCGTGGAACTCGTCGTCTAGCTGGAAGAAGGCCTTGTAATCTCCATCTCCAACCGATTTTCTTTGCCTGATCAAACTCCGCTCCAACAGTAAAAGCGTATCTTCGCTCAATTGCGCCGCGGCGATTCGAATGACGGCCATTTCTAGGTTCAGCCTCATGAACCTCGATTCCTCCACCAGGGGAGGGTCAATGAGCGATACGAACGTTCCAATCTGAGGGACGATCTCCACAAGTCCCTGCCTTGAAAGCTGGATCATCGCTTCCCTGACCGGAGTCCTGCTCACATGGAGATTGGAGGCAATTTCATTTTCCGAAAGCGCCGAACCAGGCTGAAGCTGGCAATCGATGATGTTTTCGAATAAATATTGATACACATAGTCACGCCTTGTGCCGCTTCCAATCTTCCCTGCATTTTTGGTTTTCATAGCATTTCCCTTTCCTTCCCTTCCTCCTATTCAAATACGGGAGAAGGGAACCAGAAAAAAGGGCCTCAGGCGACCCCAAAAGGATAATTCCCTCCGTGAGCCGCCAGGACACCCTCTTTCCTACTCCCCGAAGACGACATCAGGTATGAACAAGATGAAATCCGGGAAAAACACCATGATGGCCACGACGGCAAAAATGGCAATGTAAAACGGAATGGCCTCCTTCACCGTATCCTGAGGTGAGCAACCCATAATCTGGGAAACAGTGAACAGCGACACCCCCATCGGCGGGGTGATAATGCCAAACGTTGTGACCGTCATCATGATTAACCCGAAATGCACTGGGTCAATGCCGACGCTAGTGACAATCGGGACGAAAATCGGGGTCAGAAGAAGCGTGACGACCGTTGTCTCGACAAACATCCCAGCGATGATCAAGGCAAGGATGATAACGCCGAGAAGAGCGTACGGATTTTGAGTGATTCCGGAAATGATTTCGGATAGGCTCCGGGTTACGTTGTCATAGACGATTCCGTACCCGAATATCCCTGAAACCGAAATGATAAGCATTACGGCGCCGATGTCCACCGCGCTATTCTGAACCGTTTCCCATAGTCTCTTCCATGTAAGATCCTTATAAATTACCATTCCTACAAAGATGGCATACACGGCCGCAAACGCACCGGACTCGGATGGGGTGAAAATTCCATACCGGATTCCGACAATCAAGATCACCGGAAACAGCAATGCCCATATACCGTCTTTCAATGCGACAAGTACTTCCTTGATTCCGGGCGGTTTTTCCCTTTCCGGCAGATACCTGTTTCTCCTGCTTGTGTAGGAGACAGCGATCATCAAGGCAATCATCATCATGATTCCAGGGAGGATTCCGGCAGCGAATAGCCTCCCGATGGATACTTCCCCGATGCTTCCGTAAAGGATGAGCCCCATGCTCGGGGGAATTGTCGCCGTTATGAGTGACGACACCCCATTGATAGCTGCCCCGTAAGCCGGCTTGTACCCTTTCCTCACCATGTCAGGACCGAGGATCCTCGACTGCATTGCAGCATCCGCGACCGCAGAACCCGATACCCCGCCCATCAATGTACTAAGCACCACACTCACCTGCGCAAGGTTCCCGTACATATGCCCAGTGAGGACATCCGCGAGCTTAATGAGCCTTTTCGTAATCCCCGTGCTGTTCATCAGGTGCCCCGCGAAGATGAATAGCGGGATGGCGAGCATGGTGAACGACTGGGAAGTGGTCAGTGTTCTCTGAACGGCAATGGACAGAGGCACTTCAGGTGTGGTAAGGAAAAAGAACAGTCCGGAAATCCCGATCGCGAACGCTACCGGCATCCCAAAGAACAATAGAAATAAAAAGACTGCAAGGACTAGTAACATACGCTCCCCCTACCCATTCTTCTTCCATGTCTGGCGAATTTTGATTACCGTGCTCACCATCATGAGAAATGCACCCACAGGCACGGAGATGGTGGCCCATGAATAACTGATCCCGAGCGTCTGGAATTGCCTGCTGGTGCTCTCCATCGCGAGCGGAACGCCATACCATAGAAGGAAACCAAGGAATAGCAGTATAACGACATTCCACACACTCATGACAATCTTTCTCCCATTTTCCGTAAGCCGGTTGATTAATAGATCCATGTTGACTAGTTCCGCCTTCCTGATGGCCATGTCGGCCCCCAGGAAGATCACCCAGGCGAACAGGAGCATCGAAAGATCGACGGCCCAGTTGATAGGGTACTTAATGGTCCGGAAGATGGCAGAGAGGAAGACAAGAAGAGTAATGGAAATAAGGAAGCTTTTGACCAGCGTCTCTTCCACCTTGCAAAAGTGACCATACAATTTTTTCATGTTTATCTTCCTATTTCTTTATAGATTTGTTCTCTCAATTCTGTGAAGCCAAGCTTTTCATACGCCTGTTCGGCTGCCTTTTTGAATGCCTCGACATCGGGCTCGACCACTTCGACTCCTTCAGCCTTCAGCTTTTCCTCAAGCTCTCCCTGCATGTCCGCAATTTCCTTGGCATTTCCTTCCGCAACTGCTCTTGTCTCCTCCAGCAGCAGGGTCTGAAGATCTTCAGGAAGGGTTTCGAACCATTTTTCCCCTACGATGATTCCGTTGATGAGCTGGAAATGGCTTGTCTTGTTTACATACTTGATGACTTCATACATGCGGGAAGGATATGTAGACGTATGCTGAGCTTCCGCTCCATCGATGGCGCCCTGCTGAACAGCGGAGTACGCCTCTCCCCATGGCATCGCAATCGGTGTTGCGCCCATCGCTTTCACGGATTCCTGCCAAACAGGAGATCCAGGCGTCCGGATCCTGAGCCCTTTCAGGTCTTCCGGTTTCTCAATCGGCTCATTGGTCAGGAAATGCCTTGGTCCGTCATACCAGTTAAACGATAGCACGCGGATTCCGTGCTCTTCCGCCAGGGATTTTTCCCACGATTTGAAGGTGTCCCCCTGGGTGATTTTCAATACGTCTTCATAGTTATCGGCAAGGTAAGGGGCTCCGATGATGCCCATTTCCTCCACATATAAGCCCATGCGGCTTCCATCCGTGAGAACAGCCACGTTCACTCCCTGTTCTGCTTGTTCGATAACGTCATCGTCACTTCCAAGCTGTGCACTTGGGTAGACTTCCATTTTCAGACGCCCTTCCGATTTTTCCTCAAGCCTTTCCGCAAGGTCGTAGAATCCTTTTACGATTGGCGCTGTTTCTGCCTGCTGGGTGGACATCTTTAAGGTATAGACCTTTCCCTCTTCCTTCTTTGTGTCCCCACCGCTCTGTTCCGAGCAGCCTGCCAATGCAAGCGCTGCCATCATGACCAATAGGAAAACCCACCTTTTCTTCATGTTTCTCCCCCTCAAATATGGTTATTTGTTTTAGTGATGGTGTAAACGTTTCCACCACACTTGTATACTAGCATACTGAATTTTTAGAAATCAACATAAATTTGTTTGCTAAACAAATATTTTTTAATATTGTTTCAAATTCTCCATATTTGTTTAGAATTTTTTATGATAATCAGCCACAATTATTATATTTGTCTAATTTGTGGACACTAAAAATTTTTTGGAGGAAAATTCAACTTTTAATAGTGAAATCTACTTATACCCCGTATAGTATATAGATATAAGCTATTCCCTTATTTTCAGGGATTAACTACACATTTTAATACCCATATAGGTATATATAAAGAACGAGGAGGAATTATCATGGCTAAAAAAATTGTAATCGTTGGAGGAGTTGCAGGTGGCGCTTCAGCTGCTGCCAGACTGAGAAGATTGGATGAGACAGCAACCATAGTTTTAATTGAGCGAGGCGAACACATATCTTTTGCAAACTGTGGCTTGCCCTACTTTATCGGCGAGACAATCAAGGACAGGCAAAAGCTTTTTGTCCAGACGGTTGAAGGAATGAGCAAAAAACCTTGATATCCGGAACCTGACAGAAGTAATCGGCATCAATCGCGATAAAAAAACGGTCACAGTGAAAGATCTTCAATCCAGTGAGGTTTATGAAGAAAATTATGACAGTTTGATTTTATCCCCTGGTGCAAAACCGGTTGTCCCGCCAATTGATGGGCTTTCGGAAGCAAACAACATCTTTACGTTAAGAAATATTCCGGGTACAGATAAAATCAAATCATTAATCGATAAGAAGAACCCTCAAAAAGCTGTCGTGATCGGGGGCGGGTTCATTGGGCTGAAAATGGCTGAAAACCTTGCGGAGCGCGGCATCGAAGTGACAGTTGTGGAACTTGGAAAGCAGGTAATGGCTCCGCTTGATTATGAAATGGCCTCCCTTATTCACACCCATCTCGCAGAGAAAGGCGTTAACTTGATCTTGGAGGATGGAGTAAAAGCTTTTAAACAAAATGGGAGTATCATTGAACTGGAGAGCGGAATGCAAATTTGCACCGACATGGCGATTTTATCAATCGGGGTCAGCCCTGAGAACAAGCTTGCAGTCATGGCCGGCCTGGAGGTAGGCCAGCGCGGCGGGATTCTCGTGAATGATTATCTGCAAACAAATGACCCGGATATTTACGCCATTGGAGATGCGATTGAAGTCAAAGATTTTATCAATGGAAATGCAGCCATGATTACGTTAGCAGGACCAGCGAACCGCCAGGGTAGAATTGTAGCCAATAATGTATATGGCAAGCAGGAAAAATATAAAGGAACGCTTGGCACCTCCATCCAGGAGCTGCGCCTATTGCTTTAAAATTGCTCTTCAGCCCGGAGACAGGAAGCATCTACGGAGCACAGGCTGTCGGCGAAGATGGCGGATTGATGTCATTGCAACGGCCATTAAAGGAGGGTTAACGGTCCATGATTTAACCGAAGTGGAGTTATCCTACGCTCCTCCCTTCTCTTCTGCAAAAGATCCAGTCAACATGGCAGGCTATGTTGCAGCCAACATCATGGACGGAGATGTTGAAACCGTGCAGTGGGATGAGATTGACTTAATCGTCGAGAATGGCGGACTGCTGATTGATGTCCGCGAGCCGATTGAAAGAGAAATGGGATTTATTAAGGGTTCAATCAATATCCCGCTGGGAGAAATAAGGAATCGTCTGCACGAAATTCCTAAAGATCAAACGGTCTTTGTCTCTTGCCAGGTGGGATTGAGAGGTTATCTGGCTTCCAGGATTCTAAAGGATAATGGGTATTCGGTGAAAAACCTGGACGGGGGCTGGAAGACCTACTCTAGTGCCATCCAAAAAGGAAATGATTAAACACAAAGGCTTGCTGCTGACAGCAAGCCTTTGGCTTTTAGGAAGATAGATTATTCCTGCATTATCATTCCACAAAACATAGCGTTTATAAAATATCCAGCCAAATTTTTATAGCTGTCGCCAGGATTAATACAGCCAGAATCACCTGAAGAAGTTTTGTATTCACCTTTTTCCCTGCCATCGCTCCTAATGGTGACGCAATTAAGCTTGCGACAACCATTATGGCCGCTGGACCATAATCCACTTGGCCCGTCGTGATTTTGCCGACGGTAGCTCCGATCGAGGAGATGAAAGTGATCGCCAAAGAAGAAGCAATGGTCATCCTTGTAGGTATTTTCAATACCACGAGCATGATTGGCACCAATAAAAAGGCTCCTGCGGCACCAACGATACCTGCCCCAATCCCGACAATCAGAGAAAGAACAGCTGCAAGCCATTTATTGAACGTTACTTGATCCAGCGGGATATCATCCAGTCCTTTTTTAGGAATGAACATCATCACCGCTGCTGTTAAGGCGAGGATCCCATAAATCAAGTTAATTCCTGCTTCCGACATCAGCTTTGATCCAAACCCGCCAATAAAGCTGCCGACTAAAATGCTGGCTCCCATGTAGGCAATTAATGATTTATTTAAATAACCACCTTTCCGGTAGGCCAAGACTCCGCCAATGGTTGCAAAAAACACCTGAACTGCACTAATGCCGGAGACTTCGTGTGCCGTGAATGCGGACAAGCCTAACAATGGCGGGATATAGAGAAGCAACGGGTATTTAATGATGGACCCGCCAATCCCGAGCATCCCTGAAATATAAGAACCGATAAACCCAATAAGAAAAATAGTAATAATAAATTCGAGTTCCATGGTTTTCTCACTCTCCTAAAAAAGGGAACCATGATGGTTCCCCTCTATACGATTATTAGCCTTTTTTAATCCAGAATTTTAGAACATCACTTTCTTCTTCGTGTTTCACAAGCTCATGTCCGCCTGATTTTGCCCAGGCAGCAAGGTCATTCTTTGCCCCTTTGTCTGTTGCATGGATTTCCAGCACCTGGCCGGATTCAAGCTCAGCCATCGCTTTCTTCGTCTTTACAATCGGCATTGGGCATGCCAGGCCTTTGGCATCTAATACTTTGTTTGCTTCCATTATTACAGCCTCCTAAAAGTTTAAAGTTTTAATTATTAGCGGACCGCACAGCGGTTTGGCCCTATTTCCATTTCGCGCTGTTTTTCAGTATCCGGGCTGATTTTGCCCATATTCGTTTCACGGATTTGCTGGTAGGCATTTGGCTGCGGCGGCAGATTTTCCGTTACAAGCTTCCTGAATTCATTTTCATCCTCGATATTTAATCCATGGTTCTTGGCAAACAATACTCCAAGCTTCTCTGCAACACTTCCATCTTCATTCAGTTCATCAATGATCATAAAGTGTGCAGGCAGCACGATCAATTCCTCCGATAGCTCCCGGTAACGGGAATACAGGCTTTCGCGCAGATCGCCAACCCAGTCCTCAGCCAATCCGGCCAAATCAGGTCTGCCGATTGAATCAATGAAGAGAATATCCCCTGAAAGCAGGAACTGGTCATCGACTACGAAGGATGTAGATCCAATCGTGTGCCCTGGGGAGTATAAAGAATGAATATTGATCTTCGTTTCCCCAATGCTCACATCGTTTCCGCCTTCAAGCGGTTCATAGTCAAACGTTACTTCTGTCGCATCTTTGGGAGGCAGCCAGTAAGTCGCATTTGTCTTCTCGGCAATCACCCGGCCTCCGGAAATGTGGTCGGCATGAAGATGGGTATCAAATACATGGGTAATCTTCGCGTTCTTGCTTTTGGCAAAATCAAGATAAATGTCTGTCATGCGGGTAGCGTCAATAAGGGCCGCCTCGCCATTTGACAGCACCATATAGGAAAGGCAGCCTTTGCCGATCCGGACAAACTGGTAAAGCTCTCCGCCATCTTTCAGATCTCCAACCTTCACAGGCTCCAAATGTTCACTCCAGGCTTTCATTCCGCCTTGCAGATAGAAAACATCAAGTCCGGCATCCGAAAGCATTTCAGCCACCATTACCGATGAACCTTCTTTTGCGCAAACAACCAGAACTTCCTGTTCTGCAGGAATTTTGTCCATGATTCCTTCTACCCCATCAAGAAGTTCGAAGTATGGGATATTGAGATATTGAAAATTCTCTCCTTCAATTTTCCAATCCTGAAAATCACTTTCGTTTCGGACATCTAAAACAAACAGTTTTTCTTTATTAAAAACCTTCTTTGTCACTTCTTTTGAAGTCATTGCTTTAATAGCCACTCATCTTACCTCCCAGGGTATATTTTGGATTAAAAAATTTTAGAATGCTTTTATCTCATTTTACTTAGTTATACTAACCGTGCTGCCGTTCCAGGCGCTCATGCCAGGCACGACATTACTTACTTTGCTGAATCCGTTTTGGGCCAGCTTTTGTGCAGCAAGGTCACTGCGGCTGCCGGTACGGCAAATCACAAAAATCTCATCTTCTTTATTAATCTCTCCAAGCCGCGCTTCCAGCTCACCCATCGGAATGTTAATGGCATTTGGAATATGATTAAACGCATATTCCGCTTCTTCCCTTACATCCAGAACCACAATAGAATCATTTAGTTTGTTTTCCAAATCTTCGTTCGTTGCTACGACAGGATGCTTTCTTTCTTCTGTATCTTCGCTGGATGATTTACGAAGATAATGCTTCAGGACCCCGCCTTCTTCAATTGTGCCCAAATATTGATGCCCCGTGCTTTCCGCCCATGCTTTAAGGTCTGCTTTTGAACCTTTATCTGTGGCCTGGACTTCCACCACCTGGCCTGCTTCCACACTGTTCATTGCTTTTTTGGTTTTAACGATCGGCATCGGACAAGCCAGGCCTTTTGCATCCAGTACTAAATCAGTTTTTAAAGATTCCATTATGATTCCTCCATTTTACCCATTGGGGTATTTTTTGTAAAAAAATTATTCAGTCGGCCCTTCCCATGCCAGCATTCCGCCTGCCATATTAATGATGTTGTACCCGTGGCTGTCCAGCAGCTGGCACGCACGGCCGCTCCTGCCTCCTGAACGGCAAACCATGATATATTCCTTTGATTTATCCAATTCTTGCATGCGGAATTCCAATAGTCCCAGAGGGATATGAACAGCACCAGGGATTTTTCCTGCAGCCACCTCATCCACTTCCCGCACATCGACAATGTTTAGTGATTTATCATGTTTCAATAATGCTTCTACTTCTTTGGCAGTCATCTGTTTCATGCTTATTCCCCCTAAGGTCTCCAGGCGCTTACTCCGCCCTTGACATTCGTAATTTGTGTGAAGCCCAATTTTTTTTTAGATAAACAGGTTCACATTGCCATCCTCGGCATCTGCAAGGTAGGCCGCGACTCCTGCATATTCGATATTGTCCAGGAGTTCTTCCTCCTTAAGCCCCAGGAGGTCCATAGTCATTGTGCAGGCTACTAGTTTAACATCCTGCTCTTGAGCCATCTCGATCAGCTGAGGAAGAGTCAGGGCATTATGCTTTTTCATGACATTCTTAATCATTTTCGGGCCAAATCCTGCAAAATGCATTTTAGAAAGCCCCATTTTATCAGCACCTTTGGGCATCATTTTTGCAAACATTTTTTCAATAAATCCTTTTTCAACCTCAATCTCTTCTTCTTTCCTTAAAGCATTCAATCCCCAAAAGGTATGAAAGATGGTTACCTCGTGGTCATAGGCTGCTGCACCATTGGCAATGATGTACGCAGCCATCGCTTTATCATAATCACCGCTAAATAATACGATCGTTGTTCTTTTCTTTTCTGTCATGTTAATCCTCCTCGAAAAATAATTACCGTTACCCCCATGGGTATTAAATTAACAAAAAGATAAAAGGGTGTCAACCCTTTTGTTCTACCTGCTTTTGACTAACAGATTTACCGCTTCCTTTATCAAATCGTCCGCCTGTTGCTCTCCCTGATCATCTGCGTTACGCACACATTCCACTAAATTGGAGCTTACCACTAAGCCAATTGAACGGTCAATGGCGGATCTCGCGGCAGACAATTGAGTAATCACATCTTTACAGTCCTTGCCTTCTTCCATCATGCGCAATATTCCTCTAAGCTGGCCTTCAATCCTTTTTACCCGGTTTTTCATCTGGCCATTATATTCCATCCAAATCCCTCCATTCTATGGCTTTTTTATTTTCTGAAGCTTTTCGCTTGTTTTGTTTCATTCATTACAGGTTTCATAATATACCCCTAATGGTATTCTGTCAACCTGGTAAAGTGAAAAAATAGAAGGAGAATTTAAGTATGTGGAGAATTTCAAACAAAAAAAATCCCTCGGGGCTTCCCCCCAAGGGATTTATTAGAAAACCCGCTTCATCTGTTCCATACAATCGAAAACGTGCTGCCTTCCTCTGAACTCTCTTTTAGAAAAAGCTCGGCACCCAATGCCTGTTTTTTCATAATTATTTCCTCCTACGTTACCTTGTTTACTCAGGCCGCTCTTCTTTGGACCTTGTACTTATAATTTAACGGCCCAATATGTCAGGAAAATGTTAAAAGCAATCAATAGGAGATTTTTTTTAAAGCGGAATTTCCCCCGAAAATGGATTATGGCCATTTTTTCATATCAGGAATGTGTCAAAGGGAGGAAGGCAAAGTCACATGGCTGCCACAGATTTGCTAATCAAGAACAATCCCAATTATAGAGAACCCTGGAGAAATCCAGCTTCTCCAAATCTTCTTTTCTTATAAAAAAGTTGCCCACACCGCAGTCTCCCCACATAATTTCTCTCTCGTCTTCTGAATCCATTTGTAAAAGGAGGATGTCATGCTCACGGAAAGAGTGTTCGTAGCATCTTGGGTCTTCCTGGGTGAAGTAGGCGTATCCGCCGATCTTATGTCCTTCTCCGGAGAGTTCCTCCGAGAAAACATCAATAAGAGTAAGTTCCCCGTAGGAATCCTTGCCGACAACCACCTCACAGTCCATATCCTTCATAAGTTCTTCAAACTGGAAGTCAGAAGGAGGCACCGGCTCTTGTGCCAGTGAGAAGGAAATCGCCCACTCACCTTCGATTGGCAGATAGTCTTCGTCGGGCTCTTCCATATAGGAAAAATCCGTCACAAGAAGGGAGTCGTCCTCAAGGACCTCTGCATGGTACACTACACGGAAGTTCTTCTGGGAGGTGGGGTCATCGAAATCAAGACCCATCATATCGTCGTGCGCGGACAGGAAAAATTGGATCATGCCTTCCAAGGGCATTCCGGGGAGTTTCGGAATGTCTGAAAACCGGTATTGCGCCAGGAGCGACATATGTCTTCCTTTTTCGTCCAGAGGATGATCCGCTCCTTTAGGAAGGTAGGGAAAACCACCAAACTTGCTCTCGTAAAGTGCAGGTTTCCCATCGACCGTGGTGATGGAGATGCAAGGTTTTGCTGTTTTCTCAATTTCATTTCTGTAAGGTTCCAGCGTTTTGGACAGTTTGAAAAATTGCTTATCGTTCAAGTGTGAATCTCTCCTTCCTCTTTCTGTCTTAATTTTACAGCGCCTAACAGCATCTGCCTACAGAATTCTGTCCACAAAAAATAGCCACCTAGTAATTTTAATAGGTGACTAAAAATAAATGGCCTGCACGGTTCCCTACCCGGACTCCATCGGTCATGCCGATTTTGAGTATTAAAACCATATAAGTGGTTAAATATGTAAAACGCTAGAATTATTTCTTAGTTGGCGGGACTGCGTGGGAATCGAACCCACCTGACCTGGCACGCAGGTCACAAGCGGTTTTGAAGACCGTGGAGGACACCAGTACCCCATCCAGCCCCGTATTGGTGACCTAAGATGATTTTTTGCTCCCTTAAATCACTCGCAAATCCCGTCAAATTACTGTTTTTCTAGTTTAATTTTAAAAGGTCATTAGTACTTGAGTGCTACAATCACTAGTATTTATGTGTTATCCACTAGTATAAGTATACGCTATTTGAATTTAGAAAGTCTAGGGAGATTATACCTTCAAATGAAATCATGTTTTGGTTTAAGTTACTCTTTTGTATTTCAATACCAACTTTGTTCTATGCCTTGGTAACGCAACTCAATATCCATTATTTTTAAGTTCCTCCAATTATCTTTCAAACTTTATCCATATAGTTAACACTTTCCATTCTTTCCTTCTGAGTAAATTCATTTTTTACCAACCAAGTATCTCTAGAATAAAGTTGCTATTTAGTTAAATTGTTTGCCTTCTCACCGGGATACTTGCAATCATTAGAAAAAAAAGGACACCTAATATTAATTTTTTCCCAAAATTGAGACTGGAGCCATTTTATATCAAGGTTCTTAAATAATAGCTTACAAAAAGATTGTAGATTATACCTGTACTATCCCCTCATTTCAGGAACAGAGTTATAGGGGGATCAAGTCCTCCTGCCGAATAACTAAATGAATGAGAGGTGGAATATATGATTGAAAGGCTACCATATAACCAGGAATTGGACTACCGTATGATTAGGTTGCTACGGCACAGCAGGAATCTTACGCTAAAGCAGATGGCTACCGAGATGAACATTGATCCTGCCACTTTGTCCCGGATTGAGACAGGGCAAATGCAGTTCACTAATTACTATGAATCTAAGTTAAGGGATGCAATCAAGCGGCTGAGAATTACCAATGTGGAGATAGCGAGCATTCGTAAAATCATTGAGGTCAAAGCCATCAGAGGGATAAAATGAGGGGGATTTCTACAATGAAAGCAGACAGGAAACAAATAGAGAAAGCAATCAAGGAAATGAACCTTTTCGAAGGGTCCAAAAAAGCTTTACAGGCATATCGAGCAGAGGTCAAGAAGATTAACGAGCAGGAGAAAAAGTTAAAAGAGACTTTAGAGGGCTTACAGGCAGAACATACGGCTAACCTTCTTGACCAGGAAATAACGGATGACGTAAGCCAATTAGTCTACCTAAACCGTCAGGCTAGGGACATCATCATGGAAACTCAGGTGATTGAATCAATGTTAGAAAGATTAGCCGAGGCCAAGACAGAAACTAAACTAAAATATGCCCCTATAATTAAGGATGCAACTTACAAAGATTTATCTGTAAAAGGTAAAAAGTATGATTTAACTGACTTTGCTACTAATATCAGATACCAGTTTATAGAGGCAGTTGCTGAGGTAGGACGTGAAATGGATACACAGTACAGGGAGATTGCTCCAGAGATATTAGAACTCTTTCAGGATGAAGCTGTGCTCGAGGTTTATCCCCGAATGAAATACGAGTTTAACCGGGAATACTGGAAACCGACTATTCAACTAAGTGAGTTTCTATCGGAGAGCGATTTAACGTATGCCAAGATGGGGTCCATTACAGTAGCCAAGCCAAAGGACGTGAAGTAATTGAAATTGGACAAGGATTTAGTTGAAGCGGTTGCTAAAGGGAAGAGACTAGAGGAGGTAAGTAACCTGCTCCCATAATGTCTATAAAATTAATGTTGGAGGTACAGCAATATCGCCAAAATAAAGGGGCAAATACCTCTAACCCTTCCTTTAACGATGATATAGGAAAGGCAATAGCTAACAGAAATAATGCAAGCAAGGCCACTGAGTAATCAGTGGTCTTTTATTTTTGGGAAAGGGGATTCTTTAAAAGTGGTTAACTTAAATTACGTTAAACAAAACCGCCAATATCAGCGGCTGCTGGACAAGAAGTACAATGGACGAATTATACCCGTGGATCAGTTTATTAACGGCAGGGCAGTGATTCATCACTATTGCTTTACCTGTGGCTATTTCTACGCTAAGCCAGGCTGGTTGATTAACCGTGCTGTCAGCCGTCACTATTGCAGTATTCGTAATCCTGAGGTCAAGGTAATAAAGCCAGTACCTAAAAGCAAGAGTAGAAAACCTAAAATGACAGAGGAAATGAAGTTGACGATGATAAAGCTAAGGAATGATGGCATATCTCAGTACGAGATAGCCAAGCAATTAGGCGTAAGCAGAGACGCTGTTAAATATCATTTAAAGAAGGCAGGTGGCAGTAATGAGTTTTAATGCTACCCTGAATGCCTTTGGTAAGTTAGCAGAATCAAATTGTGCCAACCTGATTAACGGACGTTGCTTAGGAGAAAGAGGCTGCCCAGTGGTTATTCAAGCTTTATGTGAGGGGTTTAGATGCCCTTACTTTGAAGCTGCTGTCCTGCCTGCTGACCCGGAATTACAGGAACGGTATTCAGTACATGTATTAAAGCAAGGGCGGGCTGCCCAATCGTCCAAGAAGTGTAAAGGCTGTAGCAGGTTATTCAAAACGGGTAACTTCCGTGTGCAGTATTGCAGTGATACATGTCGGAACCACGGCAAGAAAAAAGCTAATAGAATTTCAGATAAAAAGTACAGGAAAAAACGAGAAATCAGCACCTATTAAAGCCCTATACATCAACGTATTCAAGGGGTGGAAATGAAAAGTAATAGGTAAGTAGCCACCCCCTTTAATTTTGATTACTGTTTTTCTCGTTTACCTGTTTCAGTTCAGATATGTGTACCAGTTTAACAGTAGGAATCGCCTCATTTTTCATAATCTCACAGTATCCTGATTCATACTGGAAGAACAGTGTATATTCTTTTCCTAGATAAATAACTGTTTTTCCTTTCAAGCTGTTCCCCTCCTTTCTACTTGATTATAAGCTGTCATATTCCATAACTTATTACACAAGTTTGAAGGATTTGTTAATTACATACGTAATAAAAAACCCAATTGATAAAAAACGCTTTCAAACTATTATTAATAGAAATATAATTGAGATAAAATAAATAGGATGAATGACTTTCTGCAGGGATAAAGGAAATCTTACTACTTGGTTTTCCGGGTAATACTCTAATTTAGGGGAGGATATATTATAATGAGTAAATTTGAGGATAATTACACACAGCACTCAGTTTATATTGAAAATTCATTAGGGGATAAACTTCAGCAAGCTAGAGAAGGTAAAGGCGATAAGCAGAAAATGGTTAATGATGCCCTGACTATGTATTTCAATCGTGAAAAGCAAATAGAAGACTTATTTACCTTATTGGATGAATTGGTGGACAATCAACTTGCTCTAAATGATGTTATTAAGGTATTAGGTGGCGATGAAAATCAGGGCATGCTAGACGAAGCTATTACACAGGTTGAGATGATGATTGTTAAGGCTTTCGGCGGTCATGAAGGGCATTATAGACATATTAGTGGCACAGACCTTTTCTATAACTATGAGTGGTATGAAGGGGAAGAACATAAAACAGAATTGGTTGATTATATCAAGCGTACAGTTGAAAATGATTGGACGAATGAGATTGGGATAACAATAGTACGGGATTAATCGAGAGGTGAATCTTTATAAATGTAAAAAGAGCCAAATTACGCAATTAGTGTATAGCTACTTGCATATTTTAGGCTCTTTATTTTTATTCTTTATAGTTTAAAGCATTACTCGTGATTCTAATCCTTGAGATATATTTCTCCAGACTTGAGTGGAGTGTTGAATTGGGGTTAAAAGGTTATTTAATGATGTTCTTCGTTTTTCTTTAATATCATTACTATAATCTTCACACTTTGCTTTTGCATCGGAATTACTATATATGTCACCTGGAAAATTATTCATGATGCGCCCTGCAAGATCAGTTGGATATGGAACTCGCTTTATTTCTGGAAAGGTAGCTGGTGGGGAAAACCTATCACCATACATGTAAGAAAAACTGAATATCGCACCAGAAACCCCAACCTCTCTTCCAAATTCTCTGGTTTCTACCCACATTGAGTCTTCTCTTTTTACTGGAAGTAAAACACAATTACTTGAAAGGCTATTATTTATTGTTTCAGAAAGCTGTGTTGTCCTCTCTGATATAGCTATAGAGTATTCTAAAGATTTTTCTTTCGCATTTAAATAATATCCTCTTTCTTGTCCAGGGTTTTCAGCATGTCCCGCCAAAGCTCTTAAAGTAAATAAGTGTATGTTTGATGCATACACTAAGCTAACAAGTGCTTCCTCTGAATCAAATCTAAAAAGATTATGAATTTGTTGAGTTATATCATTTAATATCGGGTGAAGTATTCGACTATCTTTTGTCATTACATAAGTTTTTAAATTTTCGCCAAGTCCCAATACATTTCCAGTATGTTCTTTAAGAAATGCATTATCGATTGCTTTATTGATGCTTTCTTTCAAACCTCTAATGGCTTCTGCAAATTTATCTTCTTGCCCACCATTAAAAAGTGAACCAGCTATTGCATTTCCCAATGCCGCACCAATGGGACCACCAAAAGAAGCGCCAAAAGCCTCTGCTGCTGCAGTTAATCCAGTGTTAATTGCTGTTTCCCAATCGATATCGATTGTGTGACCATTTGAAGGTTGGGTTGGCTCCTCAGGCATATTAATCTCTCCTACAGTTTTTTGTCTTTATTATCATGCTTAATTTGCCGCAAATTATTACAAAACAGGGACAGGGCTGAGTTCGGGCATCCTATCCCTGCTTTTTGAAGATTTTTTAGATCCAGTAATTTCCCTCTAATTTCTCGAATAGTTCCTCTACATTTTCCCGAAGCTTTGGCAAGTTAAAATCTATCATCTTCAAGCCATTCACGGTCCTGTCTTGGCGATATAGTATCATTAATAATTGTTCAATTTCCTCTCGAATTGACAAAAGGTCTCCCATTATTCCAATTTGATCTATTACATTAGAACATTCATTAATTCTTTCTTCAATTTCATAAAGGTCTCCATTCAAAATCCTTAGTTC
This sequence comes from Mesobacillus campisalis, assembly GCF_000986785.1. GTDB lineage: Bacteria > Bacillota > Bacilli > Bacillales > Cytobacillaceae > Mesobacillus_B > Mesobacillus_B campisalis. Next base: position 133,409 of record NZ_LAYY01000014.1, read on the forward strand.
ATCTTCCAACTTAGATTCCAGTAGATAATAAGGATTATTCTTAATTTTCTCATCCAGCATTTTTTTTCCGATTTCCAACTCTTCCTTTGTAAAAGTAATAGTGATTTCTTTATTCATATCCATAGATTCTAACCCCTTGATAATATTCTTCATTTTAATTTCCCCTTCCAGATTCATTTGTTTTTCGTTTTGAATAGATGGTTCTTCAAACTTCAATCTCGTATTTTTCATCATCTTTCCTCCTGTATTTCTTTATTTTTGTTCTCACCGGGATACTTGCAGTTTCTACAATAATTAGGACACCCTACTTTAAGATTTTTTATCACCCTTTCAATATTTTTCTAACCTCACCGGAATACTTGCAGTTTGAAAGAAATTAGGACATGCTGTTTTAATTTTTTTAAAAACAGCAAAAACTTGTTCTCCCCTGTAAAACTAAAAAAGCATCCGTATAAGACGGATGCTTCTCCTGACAAGTCAGTGTACTAATTAGAGTATTAATTACTATTAGAGCCTACATAAGAAGTTAATATTTCTCACCTAGTTTTCATAGGATTCAATAGCATTCTCTATATTATTAATCATGTTTTTCAGCTCAAGAATTTTCCCCCTAAAGTCCGTATCACTATCCATGATCGATTCTAAAGTTACTCTGTGTGCATAAGCTGACACACTGCTATGTACTTTTAACTGTTTTAATTTTGCCAGGGCCTGTTTATAAAGGGATGGCAATAAAATGGCCGTGGCAAATCTCCTGTCAGAAAATCCATCACGTAGAGCACCAATTCTTTCAATTTGAGGTATATTCTCTAATTCGTTATCTTCATTTTCTTGGGTTGCTAAATCCATTTGCATAGTTGCTCTGTCCGTTTCTGGTAAGTCAGAGTACCTCGACTTAGCTTGTTCTATAAAGTCTTTATAACTATAAAAGTAAGTATATTGGCCTGTTCTCATCTTAAATTCTCTAAGCAAATCAGGTAAAGGGGATTTAGTATGCGTCTTTTCATCATGTACCCACCAATCGTTCTTATGATCCTCGGTTACAAATATAACTGGTACACTTCTAGTTTGAGATAACTTAATCATTTCCTCCCATACTATGTAATCTCCGAAGCTTCTAAAATCTCCTTTAACTACATCCTCGAAACCAGGAGGAATCTTAAAGGAAAAGCGAACCTCACCTTGCTGATAAAGAGAAATCAATTCATCGTGCTGGATACTTTCCGAGAATTTACCATCGTATATCTCTTTAATTTCATCCAACACAGGGTCACTATCCTTGAGTTTGTTTCCATCGTAAAAAATACTTCGGTTCTGTTGGTTTTCGTTTATGTATTCTTGTATTTTATTAACAGTTTGCTCTTTAAACGTTTCAATATCCTGTTGAACCTGAGTGAGAAACTCTTGATGATATTTTAAACCTGAGTTTTTGCTCACTGCATTTAATGATTCTATTTGATTTTTCATCAGATTTTTAGAATTAATTAAGGCTTTT
>NZ_LAYY01000015.1 GCF_000986785.1 Mesobacillus campisalis
ATGGGCACTGAGAGCACCCGTCAGTGCCCAAAATCCCTGGCCGCTCCTAAAAATGGGCACTGAGAACTCCTGTCAGCACCCAAATTCACTGGCGCCTCCTGAAAATGGGCACTGAGAACTCCTGTCAGCAACCAAAATCCCTGACCCCTCCTAAAAATGGGCACTGAGAACTCCTGTCAGCACCCAAAATCCCTGGCCGCCCCTGAAAATGGGCACTGAGAGCACCCGTCAGTGCCCAAAATCCCTGGCCCCTCCTGAAAATGGGCACTGAGAACATCTGTCAGCACCCAAAATCCCTGGCCGCTCCTAAAAACGGGCACTGAGACCCACGTCAGCCCCCTCTCCCCACCAAAAAACAAGCTTGCATTACGCCTCTCTCTACCCAAACTCACTATCTCTATGAAGCCTGCCACCAAACTTAATGTCTCACATACAGCTCCGGGTCCACTCCGGCAAGCAGCGGCACATCTCCATCCCCAAACAGATGCAGTTCATGCATGGCCCTTGTACATGCTGTATAAAATAGCTTGCGTTCGCCTTCATCTCGATAGGAAGAAGCATTGTAAATGATGACGGCATCGAATTCGATTCCTTTTGCCAGATAGGCGGGAATGATGCTGATGCCCTTTTCATAGGCGATCGTCCCTTTTTCAATCAGCCGGGCCTGAATTTCGCTCCCAATTTCTTCATAGGCTTGCCGGCTTTCATTTGAAGTCCGGCAGATGATCGCAATCGTTTTATGCCCATCAGCCTTCAATCTTTTCAAGGACTTCTGTACCGCATCCGCCAGTTTCCCGCTTTCACCAACCAGCGTAAACCTCGGCTTGCTGCCATTCCGGTTGAACGGCTGGATTTTGTATCCTTCTTCAATCAGCTGTGAGGTGAATTCGACAATCTGCCTGGTCGACCGGTAAGTGCGCGACAAGGTGATCACTTCTTTTTCCTCAATGCCCAGAGCATCTTCCGCCAGGACGGTTTCAGAACCCGTCGGCCCCGAATAGACGGCCTGGTTCATATCCCCAAGCAGCGTCATTTTGCTGTAAGGAAAAAGCTGGCGGATGAACGCGAACTGAAACGGGGTATAATCCTGGGCCTCATCAATGAACACATGGCGGATGCCAGTGTTGGACTTGCGCCCCTCAACAAGGTCCTGCAGATACAAAAATGGCGTTGCATCCTCATAGAGGATATGGCCTTTCCTCAGTTCCTCGAGCGTCAGTGCTTTGATGCCTTCCCAGTTCCCTGGTAGGTCAACCGAATGCTCCCCTACAAAAAGCTGGCTGTACAAGGCTTTCCTGTCAATGAATCTTAGCCTCTTAACACCATTGAACACCGATTTGAATTTTTGCGTAACCAGCACTCGCGAAAGAAATTTCTGTTCCCGCTCAAAATCATCAAACGTTTCTTCGTTGAACCGCTTTTTATCCTGAAGATACTTATAGGCATCAAGGAATTCCTCTTTGTCCAAAAACTGGATTTCCTCCTCCACCCACTCTGCCTTTTCTTCAAGGCGCGCTCTCTTTTTCAATTCTTTTAAAAGATGTTCTTTCAGCAGCTGAATGCGATTTGGAATTGGCAATGCAGGATCCAGGGAATAAAAATAGTCATAAAGCTCTTCCTTGCTGAACAGGATGTTTTTCCGGAAAGTCACATTTTTAAAAATAAGTCCGCCAGAGGATAAACGGGCTGCATAGTTGTCAATCAGCTTTTTAAATTGAAGTCCGGATTTAAAGCGAATGCTCTCGAGCCTGGCATCATAATGGCTGTCATTGCTCCCCGACAGCAAATACTCCATTTGGCTGAAGACGTCTTCAAGCTCAAAGTCCCTGCCCAGGCGGGACAGCAGATACTCCTGGAAAGTGGCCTGCTGCATGTTCTCTTCGCCAAGCTCAGGGAGAACGGTGGATACATAGCTGTTGAACATCGGGTTCGGGGAAAACAGCATAATGTTTTCCGACTTGATGATGTTCCGGTAGCGATAAAGCAAGTAAGCGACCCTTTGCATTGCAGCCGATGTTTTGCCGCTTCCGGCGACGCCCTTAACGATCAGAAGATTGCTTTTTTCATTGCGGATGATTTGATTCTGTTCTTTTTGAATCGTGGCGACAATGCTTTTCATCTGCGTATCAGCATTGTTGCCGAGGACCTCCTGCAGCATTTCATCACCAATCGTCACACCTGTATCAAACATCGCCTTGATTTCTGCTTCGCGGATGACAAATTGCCGTTTCAGTTCAATCTGGCCGGTCACTTTTTCCAGGCTTGTTTCGTACTGCGCTGGACCTGGCGGATAATCGTAGTAAAGGCTGGAAATTGGCGCCCGCCAGTCATAGATCAGGAAGTCCTCATCGTTTTCATCAAGAAAAGAGGCGATGCCGATATAAATGGATTGCGCTGCTTCTTCACCCTCTTCGTGAAAATCGATGCGTCCAAAATAGGGAGAGTGCTCCAGCCTTTCGAGAGTTTTCAGCTGTTTGTCGAGAGTATTCTGGCTGCGCTCACGCTCCGAAAGAAGCTCTGCCTGCTGCTTGATGCTTGTATACGTTTCAGCGAGATCATCCGGTTCATCCACGTTCACTGTGACGTCTTCCCAGAAGGTCCGGCGAATTTCGAGAGCTTCCGACTCGATTTTTCCAGCATGCTTTTCTAGGGTGTTCTTTTTCCTGCCAATCAGTTCCGCAATCCATTTGACCCGGCTTTGTTCTTCCTGCAGCTCGTTCTGTTTCTGTGCACTCATTATGACCACTCCTTAAGAGACAGCACTATTACGTAAATTCAATGTATTGTAAAAGTATTTCTTTGTTCTAGTTTAGTATGGACTATAAGGGCACATGCACAATCAGAAGCGAAGGCCCACACAAAAAACGCGGAAGCTTGTTCCGCGCTTTTTAAATGTGCCTTACCTGGTCAATGCATGCTCCACTTTGATGCAGCGGTCCATAATGACCGTATAGCCTTTCTCCTTGAGATATTGGTAGGCTTCTTCGTTCTCAAGGCCTAGCTGCGCCCAAAAAACATCAGCATCAATTTCGGCGAACTCCTTCGCTACCCCTGGCAGGTATTCTGAGCGGCGGAACACATTGACAATATCGATATGTCCCTTAATTTCCTTCAGGGAGGATACCGCTTTTACGCCAAGAATTTCATCTGCGGTCGGATTGACAGGAATGATTTCATAGCCGGCATCCTGCATCGCCTTTGACACCATGTAGGAGGTTCGCTCCGGGTTATCGCTTAATCCGACAACAGCGATTCGCTTTGATTTTTTCAAAATCTCTCCAATTTCTGAACGGCTTGGATACTGCATTTCCATTGTTCACCTTCACTCCCTTTATTTTCTTCTCCTTAATATTAACCCATGATAACAAAGAAATGTACCAAAGTGCTGTTTGCCCCGCTTTTTATGGCGATGGGCCTATCATGGTTTTACCCTGTTTTAGCTCTCCCATTCATGCAAATGGTTCCAGTCCAAGGAGGCTTCTGCCAGCAGTTCCCCGCTTCCCTGCGGTATTAGAACGTAGTCAGCCGAAGCAGTTTCTGAATCCAGTAGACAATATATTTTGCAGCTGTCAGCTTGTCCTCGTTTTCATTATATGAGAGCGTAAATTCTCCATCCTCGTTGGTCCAGATTCGCTTAAAATAGAAATCCACTTCCTGCATGGATTCGGCATCCGAGGGGCCCCAAACCTTCAAATTCGTTTCCAGGTTCAGGTCATCGAGGTTTCTTCGTGTAAAATTGGCTGAACCGCCAATCACCATTCTTTCTTCCCCCCTGTCGAAATAGATGATTTTTGAATGGTACTGTTCTTCCCCCGTGTTGTACCACTTTACCTCAATATTATCATTGCCCATCCTGACAAGTTCCGCAGCAACTGGTACATTCGGAAGCCCGCTTTTTTTATTCCCGAAAGCATTTTTGTTCGGATCAAGAATGATGCGTACCTCGGCCCCCCGCTCGGCAGCCTTGCCAATGGCATCGATCACCTTCCTGTCGGCGAGGTAGAACATCCCGATCCACACCTTGTCACCTGGCTGTGAATCATTCAGCTCGCCAACGACATGCTGGTGGATTTTCCCTTCTGTCAGGGCCTGAACATTCATGGAGCCTCTATCTGCTTTTTTCTCCATTTCAGGGAACTTGCTCCCGCCCGAAAAGTCAGCAACAGCCTGCTCCGTCTCGAGCAGGTCGGCAATAACGTTTCCGTCTGTTTCAAGAGCAATATTGGAATGGAAGCCGCTTTCGTCGTGGGGATTTGCCGAAGCAACAATCGCTGTCTGATCAGTTACAAGGACTTTGCGGTGATTCGCTTTGACATTGAGGAGCTCCAAATAAGATCTCAGTGTTACATCCGGGGCTGTCGATGCCATCGGGTTCGGCAGCCACCCCTCCCCTGCTTGGCCAAACCATTGCAAAAACACCCGCCACACTCCGGAGTATAACGGATTGGAATCCCTAAGCGGCTCAAGGTTGGTGAAAATGACCTCTATACCATGATCCCGCATCTCCTGAAGATGCCCAGTCGCATGGGATCCATATGTAAGGTTGACCGGGTCGGTAATCACATGGATCTGGACATCTTTTTCTTCCTTCATGTCAATCAGGGTCTCGGTCAGGGTTTCCGTTATTTTCGGATAGTTTTTATCTTCATTTACATAGTTATTGAACAAGAACATATCGAGGACAATAAATTCCTCGGCTTCTTCGACCGCTTCCAATACCCGCTGAAAAATCTGCTGCTCTTTCCTAACGTTCCCATCACTGTCCTTATAGGTCAAATCATACAAAAAGCGCACATGGTCCGTTTGATAGACTCCTCCCTCGTAGGACAGTCCTTCCGGAAGGCTTTTGGTTGTATGATAAACAATGGTCCCGCCGACAATGAGAAGGAGAATCAACGGGATTAGTACTTTATAACTTTTCATCTTCGTCAGCAATGTCTTCATGGAATGGCTCCTCTGTCTAATTTCTATACTTATAGACCAAGTCAGCAACCGTTAAACTTTTCAAAAATTCTAATCCCTGATTCGACATTGCTTTTTCATTCAATCCAGCCACAGATATGACAGGCAGCAAAATTCAACATGGAGTTTTCACCATTACATGGTACAATATCGTTATAATTCATAAAGGAGAAATATTCATGGCAGTAACTGGACTTATACTTTTATTGGCTTATTTGCTAGGTTCAATCCCCTCAGGCCTGATCATCGGCAAGCTGTTTTACAATACGGATATCCGCGAGCATGGAAGCGGGAACCTTGGAGGCACCAACACTTTCCGGACACTTGGCGTCAAGGCAGGCATTGCTGTCACCCTTGCTGATATCCTGAAAGGAACGCTCGCAGCCAGCCTTCCGTTGTTCTTTGGCTCCGGCACCCATATGCTTCTGGCGGGTGTTTTTGCCGTCATTGGCCACATGTATCCGATTTTCGCCGGTTTCCGGGGCGGCAAGGCCGTAGCGACTTCAGGCGGGATTTTGCTCGCATACGCCCCATTGATGTTTGTATTAATGCTTGCTTTTTTCCTTATTAGCCTATATACCACAAAGTATGTATCGTTATCCTCCATCCTTACGGCAATTGCGACATTGACTTATGCACTGTTCACAAGAGATCCGGCTTTGATTGCTGTGGTCGCCGTGCTGGCCACCTTTGTCGTATACCGCCACCGGGCGAACATCAAGAGGATCAGGGACAAGACGGAACCTAAAATAAAATGGATGTCACAGAAGAAATAACAGCAAAAAAAAGAGAGGCCAGCGCCTCTCTTTTGTTTCGATTATACTCTTAATAAGTGGAACCGCCCTGACTGAAAAACATCTTTAACATAATCAAGTTTGGTTTGGTCAAAATATACCAGATCATCCTTGTGGATCAAGATGGATATTTCATCAAATACAAAGGTGTGGTCGGCTTCAAGAGGCTGCTCTTCCAGAGACAGCTGGAGCTTGGGCCCTCCTCAGCCGATGCCCATGGTCAGCCTGACATACAGCTTTTCACTTTCGTTTTGCTCGCGCCTTAGCGCTTCCTGCAAAGCTTGATAAGCGCTTTCTGTTATGTTAAACATAAAGCCACCTCCTGCTGTTTGGTCAACAAAAAAATGGGTTGGATTTGCCATTTGTGAATTATTTATGAACGTTTCGCCATTTTACCGCAAATTTCTACCTTCATATTATATTATCCATAGAGAATTAAAAATAAATCTGCTCAGGCACGAAAGGAAGACCGTTTCATGAAGATTAACAGGCTGATGCCTTTATTGACTATCATTGTTCTGATGCTTTTAGGAGCAGGATTTTTCGTTTATCAGCAGCAAACGGAAGTGGAAAAAGCAGCAAAGCCAATGGTGTTGTCCTCTCATAATGAACGAAGCTGCAGTGTGGAAGGCAAGACGTTCAAACAAAAACTGACAATCGCCGCGATTGGGGACATTTTGATTCACGACCGGGTTTATGAAGATGCCCGAACAGCAGAGGGATTTGATTTTAAACCTATGCTCGCCGCTGTCAAAGACGAGCTGGAGAAGCCGGACCTGCTGCTCGCGAACCAGGAAACCATCCTCGGCGGCGTTGAAATGGGATTATCCAGCTACCCTTCCTTCAACAGCCCGCACGAAGTGGGTGACGCCCTGATTGATGCGGGAGTGGACATCGTTTCGACTGCAAACAACCATACGCTAGACAGAGGCGAGAAAGGCGCCCAAAATTCAATCAGCTACCTAACGGCGGCAGGGCTGCCCTATGTAGGATCGTTCAAGGATGAGGAAGATAAAAAAAGACTGAGGATTCTCGATAAAAACGGAATCTCCATTGCTTACCTATCTTACACATACGGAACTAACGGCATTCCCGTGCCGGAAGGAAAAGATTATCTTGTCAATCTTATTGATAAAGCCGCCATGGAGGAAGAAGTGCACCGGGCAAAGAAGGAAGCGGATGTGGTGGTGATGAGCATTCATTGGGGAAATGAATACCAGCGCCATCCCGATGAAATCCAGAAAGAGCTGGCACAGTTCCTCGTCAATGAAGGAGTGGACGTCGTTTTTGGCCATCATCCCCACGTGCTTCAGCCGATGGAATGGCTTACGGCTGAAGATGGAAGCAAATCGCTCGTCGTCTACTCGCTCGGGAACTTCCTGTCCGGGCAAGTGTGGGATTACAAGGACATTGGCGGTATGGCTTCGGTTGAAGTCATCAAAACCGTTACCCCCCGCGGAACATCCGTTGAACTCGCTAATCCGGCCTTTTACCCTACCTTTGTTGCAAGCAATGGACAGCGAAATTACCGCGTAGTGCCCCTGAAGGACGCAGGAAGCCACGGACTCAAAGACGCAGGGGCCAAATACACCGAAATTGCGGAACATATGAAGATCGAGGACTAGACAAAAGATAACTCCCAAGGCGGGAGTTATCTTTTGTTTTATGCATACGATAAGAAGAGTCCAGCAGATTGTTCGACATCAGCGTTCATCAACTTTATAATAATCCTATACAGCATCACGGAAGGAGATCGGTCATGGAGATAAAAATCAGCGATCAGGCAGCAGAATGGTATGTGGAGGAAATGGACATCAAGGAAGGTAGCTTTGTCCGCTTCTTTGCAAGATATGGAGGATGCAGCACCGTCCAGAAAGGCTTCTCCCTGGGAATCTCACTCGAAGAGCCGGAAGCTGGAATTGGAGCCGAAATCAAAAAGAATGGCATTACCTATTATATCCTTGAAAAGGATTTATGGTATTTTGACGGCCATGACCTTCAAGTCGAATTCAATCAAAACGCCGGAGAACCGGAATACTTATATAATTAACATGTAAAAACAGCCCTTGGGCTGTTTTTATTTTCATTCAGTGTAGTTCAAGGCTATCCCCGACGCTCACTTTTCCTGTTTTCACTACGGAAGCATAAACTCCAAAGCTGCCTTCGTTGTTTCTCACAATCGATTTTAATACATTGAGGTCTTTTGGGAGGTCCCCCTGGGCCAGGGTGGTCATGACACACCGCTTTGTCTCCTGGGAAACCTTTAGCTGGACTTGTCCAATCGTCAACGTCTTCCCTACCCATTCATTTTCCATAAAATTTTCTCTATCCGGAACTTCAATGATAAGATTTGGCCTGAACCTCCGCGGCTCAATTCTGCTTTCCGGCGCCAGCCTCCTCAAATAGTTGATCGTAGAAGTTGTGATGATATGAACCATACCAATATCATAAAACGTACCTTCCGGGGAAGTCCTTGTAAAAATCGACCCTTTGTTATCCAGTTCCTCTATCTCTCTGGGAATATACCCTTCAAATTGAACATCCATCCGTGAAGGAGTAGACAAATGGACGGTTCGATTTAAGCTTTTTGAAAGAATTGCATCTTTTTCTTCGTCTGTGCTCATCATCGATCTGCCGTCCGGAAAGGTGATTCTCACCGGAGGAATGGCGGCATCCTTTTGCGGAGGCACAGTAAAATTCGCACGATACTGAAACATGTTCGGCCATTTGTGCGGATTTTTAGCATTCGCAAGTTTTCCAGTGTCATTATCAATAACTCCGTAGGCCCTGTCTCCCAACAAGCCCTTTTCGGTCATTTCGCATGCATTTAATTCTTCCCCCATCATCGATTTGACAGGATATCTCCAAATTGATGCAACCTTAAGGGATCCCATATCAATCACCCTTCCTTCATTTTTAAGTACTTCTGCACTCAATTATTAATGTAATGATTTAATTGTTTCATCTATACCATTAACCTGTGCATAAAACCCTTTTAGCCAGCTTAATATAGGGGTATAAGAGATGTACATCTTAGACTATTCGGAGGTCTTCATGAGGACATTAAAACAGATAAACGCCGTTTACGAGAAAATCATGGATTCGGACCTGTCTGATCGTGTAAAATCTCTTAAATTACAGAAGCTTTTAAATGAAATGATACGTACTTACAACATTCCTGCGAACATGAGTGACCAAAATGCAACCGATGATGTTACCGCCTTGTACCGGAAAATTTCTGAAAGCATTCCCCGTTAGGTTTATTGGCAAATTTCAGGAACACCCCCTCTTGATTGAGGCATTATAGTTCCAATTCTATAAAACTGTTCACAAATCCTTCCGAAACCAAACAACCCGTTCCAAAAAGAAGAGCAACGCAAGTTTAGCGTTGCTCTTCTTTTCGTTTATCAAATAGGTTTTTTCATTATTAATCGTGAATGGTTCTTCTGGATTTCGCTTGTTCTATGTCAAAGTTTTCTTCAATCCTTATGAGTGTATCATTTAATTCGTCATCAGCTTCCTGTGCTATAATTTTCAGCCTGTCTATGATTCTCTCCGTTGCCTGCAGATTGACACCATTTTCTTGTTTTGCTTCCTCAATATGGGATTTCACGCTGTCCACTTCGCTTAGAATTTTTGTCATTAAATCATATAGTTCTCTGTTCATGGCTGCATCTCCTTAACGAATCGCGATTTTCAGTTCCTGCTTTTCCTTTCTAAAAGATTTATTTCCCTTTTTATCTTAATGGGAAACGGATTTGTCAAAGAGCAGCCACTCAACTGTGGGATATTCATTTGCTGCAGGAAAGCCCACTTGATATAGAAAACTTCGGTAACAACAGTTTATCTTTTTTGCCAATTCTTTAGACCAGTCATCTTTCTTATTTGAACCGGGAAAATGGCAATACTATGTTGACGCAATTTCACACGGCTGGCTTCTCCTTTTTTACGTTAATAACCCCTGTTGGCGCAAATTTCCCCTCTCGACCTCTTTCTTTTACTCCAATAAACACTATTGGCTTGATTTACCGCAGCTGGCCCCTTTTTCACATAAAAAAGACTGCCAGTCCATCAGCATTACCCTGAATTCCTGTACAGCCTTTGTTTTTATTCGTTTATCCTAATACGGGTCGGCTTCGTGACTTTTGTTCACGGCATCTTTTGTTGCCTCGTTAGCCGCTGAATTGCTGAGTCCGCCCTGATATTTCGATTTTCCTGCTTCGCGGCCCGGAACCTTGTTTTCCGCCGCTTTTTCTTTCATTTCCTTCATTTTCATTTCGATGCCTTCCTTCACACGGCGGCCATATTCTTCGTCGGCTTGAGTGAAATGTTCAATCATCGCATCCTGAATTTTCTTGTTGCAGACAGCAAGTGCCTCGGACAGGTTTTTGATCAATTCATCGCGCTCCCAGTCCTCAAAGCTGCGGTAAGTATGGCCTGCCTGGCCGTAATTGTTCGGCCTGTCAATCGGTGCGCTCATTACCGCGGCATTATAGGATGGCTGATGCGGCGGATGATTTTCCTTGCTCGCTTCCTCAAATCCGCCGAGCATCGATGGCTCATAGTTGATATGCGGATTGTCCCCGGACTCTTGCGGGTCGCGGATATCCATCTGGCCGCGCTGCTGGTTTGTGCGGACATGCGCTTTAGGTGCGTTCACAGGCAGCTTAAGATAGTTCGCACCTACCCGGTAACGCTGTGTATCCGAATAGGAGAACGTACGGCCCTGCAGCATTTTATCATCAGAGAAATCCATGCCATCGACCAGAACGCCCGTACCGAAGGCGGCTTGTTCAATCTCCGCATGATAGTCGACCGGATTTCGGTCAAGGACCATACGCCCTACCGGCAGCCATGGGAACTTGTCTTCCGGCCAAAGTTTTGTATCATCGAGCGGGTCGAAATCAAGTTCCGGATGATAGTCATCCTCCATGATTTGCACATAAAGCTCCCATTCCGGATAATCCCCGCGCTCAATCGCTTCATATAGATCCTGTGTCGCATGGCCGACGTTCTTTGCTTGAATCTCGTTAGCCTCTTCCTGCGTCAGGTTGCGGATCCCTTGCTTTGGCTCCCAGTGATACTTCACCAGTACAGCCTCTCCTTTGTCATTCACCCATTTATACGTGTTGACGCCGGATCCTTGCATATGACGGTAAGTTGCTGGAATTCCCCATGGAGAAAACAGAAAAGTGATCATATGTGTCGCTTCAGGCGAGCGGGAAACGAAGTCAAACATCCGCTCTGGATTCGGAACATTCGATGCCGGATCCGCTTTAAAAGCATGAATCATATCAGGAAACTTCATCGCATCGCGAATAAAGAAGATTTTCAGGTTGTTTCCAACCAAATCCCAGTTTCCATCTTCCGTATACATCTTAACAGCAAAACCACGCGGGTCACGTGCCGTTTCCGGCGAATCCTTTGCCCCCGCTACTGTAGAGAAACGTACCATGAGTGGTGTTTTCTTGCCAGCACCCGAAAATACTTTTGCACGGGTATACTTCTCGACCGGCTCATCGCCCACTTTTCCATATGTCTCAAAGTAACCAAAAGCTCCGGTGCCTCGCGCGTGAACCACACGCTCAGGAATCTCTTCCCGGTCAAAATGGGAGATTTTTTCAATGAAATGGTAATTCTCAAGCGTCGCTGGGCCGCGGTTGCCGACCGTACGGATGTTTTGGTTGTCCCTCACCGGATGGCCCTGGCGGTTTGTCAATGTCTCCCGTTTCTCGTCCTGACCCTTTGACCCTTTATTGTTTTCATTTTCTGCCAAAATGCAAACCTCCTCAATTTTATTTTCCCTTATCTTTCCTTTAATTGGAAAAAATATGTAGAAATAAGGGCCTTCAGAAAAAAACCTCAATTTACACTACATTGAAATCTTTAACTTGATAGGATGCTTACAATTATTAGTGGAAATTCAATATGTACCTTACCATTCATGCCTAAATCTTCCACACTTTCATTCTTTTACCACAACTCTTCTATTTTTAAACGGTAAATTTTAAATAATGCCAGCTTATTCAAAAGTCCAGAGAACACAAAAACGAGGGCCAATTGCTCTAGGCGCCTCGTTTTTGTGAACTTCCTCTTAGTTTTTAAGCAAAACGTCCTGATAGTCCTGATTCCGTTCGAACTGCTTTTGAGCAAATGTGCACTCAGGAATGATCTTCTTTTGCTTGTCACGGGCAAACTGTACGACTTCCTTCACCAGCTTTTCTCCTACACCTTGCCCCCGAAGTTCCTCGGAGACAAAAGTATGGTCGACAATCAAGTTGCCATCCTCTGATTCTGCATAATGGATTTCAGCTGTTGGATTGGTCTCGTCATCGCCAATATAAAAACTGCTTGTTCCTTGTTGGATCTCTTTAGCCACTTCTATCCCTCCTCATTGTTTAAAAGATGAAAAGATGCCCTCTGGAAGGCATCTTGTTGTGTTATACTACCTCGAGCTGAACGTCAATATTCCCTCTTGTGGCCTTGGAATATGGGCAGAATTCATGGGCTTTATGAACCAGTTCTTCCAATTGGCTTTTCTCGATGCCTTCGCCTTTCACCTGCAGCAGCACTCCAAGCTTGAAACCATCATCTTTTTCATCCTTCAACAAACTCACATTCGCCGTCACCTCGGAAGTGAACTCAACCCTAGCTTTTTTCGCCATCAATTGCAAGGCTCCATCAAAGCATGCCGCATAGCCTGCTGCAAACAGCTGCTCAGGATTGGTGGCCTCCGGCTTTTCCTTTGCCCTGGGGGTATTTGGCATGGCGAGCTCCATGTTGATGACTCCGTTGGAAGACTCCACCCGGCCTTCCCTTCCCCCAACTGCGGAAACAGAAGACGTAAACAGTTTTTCACTCATCGCTAAAACTCCTCTCGATTTTTGCTTCACCATTTACCTATTCCCTTGTACGGAGGAAATAATCCTGGCCTAGGAAAATGAAACGCAATTTAATGCTAGTACTCGCATTATTCGGTAATCTTCATTTCACATATAGCTGCGAACATTTAACCAAACAATTATCACAAGCACAAACAATAAAAAAGGTGCGTTAATCGCTGATTAACGCACCGCTTCGCAGCAGACAAGCGAAAATATCATTAATGGGGATCGGTATCTACCAAATCAGATGTTCCTTGCCTTCTTTCCTTAAAATTTCGTCCCGTCTTTCCCCGAAGAGATCATAATGAGGCAAGTCGGCCTTGCGCCAGTCTATCCACTCTGCCTTCAGCCCATGCTTTTCTCCCCAGGCGGCGAGTTTCTCCATATTGCTGCAGCCTACCTTTGTGACGGTTTTGCATCCGGGAAAGCGGTCGTCGAGCCAATAATGGGTGAGAAACGCGATTTCGCCGCGGGCTACCTCCGCTTTCCAGCGACGGAGCTCCTCCCTGTTGATTCCAAACGCCATTCCTTTTAGCCTTCCTGGCCTGCCGGCTGCTTCATGGCATTCAGGTACGCTTCATGCCAGTCAGGATAGACCCGCTTGATGGAAATGGGACGGAAGGATTCTTTTTTCACACACACATGGCGGGATGTACCCGTCAATGCCAGCTCCCCTGAACCATTCAGCACTTCATACCCATATGTGACCCTCAAGCCGTCATACTCCTCGATCCATGTCTTGATAACAGCCTGCTGGCCATAGCGGACAGGCTGTTTGTACGACGCCTGGATATCAATCACTGGGGAAATGATTCCTTCCTTCTCCATCTCGGCATAATTAAAGCCCAGATCCTGAATCAGGCTGGTGCGGCCCAGCTCCATCCAAATTAAATAATTGGCATGGTACACCACGCCCATCTGGTCGGTTTCCGCATACCTGACTTCGATTTCCTTGGTTGAAATAAGCATCTAAAATTCCCCTTTTCCCATTTTATCAAGCGCTCTTCTCAAATCCTCTTCTTGGAGGCACAGAGTTTCCTCGGTAAATTCCTCCACAAACGGGCTGTCCATCAGCCTGAAGGCCTGCGCCTGCACCGCTTCATCAATCACATTGGTCGCAAAGCGGCCGTTTCCGGCAACCCCTTCTGCCGAAATAGTCTCCAGGATAAAACTCCTTGCCTGTTCCGATAATTTATATTGATAGCTGCCTGCATAGTTTTCCATGATTTCCAACAGCTCGGCAGCTGTATAGTCTGGAAAATGGAAAAACTTCTTGAACCTTGAGCGCAGACCTGGATTGCTTTCGAGCAGCTCATTCATCTGATCAGGATAACCCGCGAGTATGACGACCAGGTTCTCATTATGCCTGGTCATTTCATCAACAAGCGTATCGATTACTTCTTTGCCAAAATCGCCATTTCCCTGGCTAAGCAGGGAATAGGCTTCATCAATGAACAATACGCCGCCAAGCGCTTCGCGTATCTTTTTCTTTGTTTTAATCGCTGTCTGGCCGACATATCCGGCGACAAAATCGGCCCGGCTGCCGACAATCAGGTGGCCTCGCTTCAATATACCGCAGTCTTTTAAAAGCTGGGCATAAATCTTGGCGACTGTCGTTTTGCCTGTGCCGGGATTACCGGTAAACACCGAATGCAGCTGAATCGGCACAGCCTGCAGCCCCTTGTCGCGGCGCAGCTGCTGCATCCGCACAAACGAAATCAGCGACTGTACTTCCTCTTTGACCACATTAAGGCCGATCAGCTGGCTGAGCTGTTCGCGTGCATCCTCCTTGTCGCCATCTGGTTCAAGAGCAAAATCGTCTCTTTCAAGTAGCGAGTATGTGAAAACATCCATTTCTTCGCCCACTTTGGCTCCCTTGGTAAAAATGGCGTCCTGGATTATGTTGATGACGCTTCTCGCATTGCCGAACGTATCATCGACTCTTTCCCGTTCAATCCGGTTCATAAGTTCTGTCTTTGCCCCTTCGGAAAGAACATAATCATTGTCTGCCGCTGACTGTTCGCCAATCTGCATTAGTTCTTCATTGTCATAGTCGGGGAGGTGAATCAGATTGGACTGCGGAAAACGGCTTCTAAGTCCGGGGTTTGCATCAAGAAATTGCCGCATTTCTTCCGGGTAGCCTGCAAGGATGACCGCAAACCTTCCCCCATATTCCTGCCCCGTCATCAGAGAGACCAGCGTATCAATCGCCGTTTGGCCATAGTCATTCCCTGTTTGGCCTTCCCGTTTCAAGCTGTAGGCTTCGTCGATGAACAATACTCCGCCTAAGGCTTTTTCAACCATCTTGCGGACATTTTCCTCCGTTTGGCCAACATAGGCACCGACCAGCTGGGAGCGGTCGGCCTCAATCACTTCTGCCCTTGGCAGTACGCCAAGCTTAAAATAAATCTTCGCGAGAAGCCGGGCAATCGTTGTTTTGCCTGTACCCGGATTACCTGTCAGCACCATATTTAAGCTAAGACTGTCCTTCGTCTGAAACCCGAGTTCCCTCCGCTTTTTCTGGTATTTCAGGAAGCTGTAGAAGGAGCTGACCCTCTCCTTGACTGACTTTAGGCCAATCAGACTGTTCAGCTCCTCCAGCGGATCTTCTTCCGCTTGCTCCTTCGTCCCCTCAAATTGACTCGCCCAAGCCGCCTTCCACTCTTCAAGCGTTTTGATCCTGTTTTTCAATTCATCATAATGAACGGAAGTATGGAAGACTCCGCTGATGGATTGTTCATACCCTTCGGCCGCCTTCAGCAGCAGGGCGCTCTCTTCGATGCTCTCTTGCAGTATTCTCTTTAACTCCAGATAGCGTGCATCCTGGCCGTTCCTTTTGGCAGCTGTCTCCAGCTCGTCCAGATGTGTTTCCGCCTGGTCCAAAAATTGCCGGCAGATTTGAATGATTTGCTCAGCGGTCTTTCGCTTGGCCGCCCGGTTGTCGGTTTCCCTTAAGGGAGGAAAAGTGGCCGCCTCAAACAAACTTTCCATCCCTTTCCATTGGTGGGCCGAAAGGTAACCGCGCGCAATCCTGTTGGCCGGGTTCAGCTCGAGAGCCTTTTCCATCCAATTGAGCACAAGGGCGTCATGGCCGCCGCGGTTCGCCCGCGACTTGCCGGCCATGGCCAGAAGATCGCCTTTAGCCTCAGCATCTGAGTGATCATCCAGTGTTTTTATATAGCTTAAAAGAGCCCCCTCATCGGCAATCGCTCCCGTTTCCCGAAGCTCCTGTTCCCAAAGGGACTGCCTCTTTTCCAGTTCTGTCCTGCTTCTCTGCTGTTCCATTTCATCACTTCTTTAATTAGGATTCAGAACGTATCTTACCATATTTTATAGGAAACAGGAAAAGACCTGCCTTTTGCGGCAGGCCTTTCATCTCTTCCTTTACTGTTTGCGTGCGTGTGCAGCTTCGTCCCTTATTTCTG
Source organism: Mesobacillus campisalis (assembly GCF_000986785.1). Classification (GTDB taxonomy): domain Bacteria; phylum Bacillota; class Bacilli; order Bacillales; family Cytobacillaceae; genus Mesobacillus_B; species Mesobacillus_B campisalis. The sequence continues at coordinate 16,066 of NZ_LAYY01000015.1, forward strand.
AACGATATGCTTCTATACTGTGGCGGCGCCTTTCATTCTTCGCTTCAATCTGGGCGCGGTCTTCTGCCGAAGAAAATTCCATTGCCTCCTCGGCATCCTCCATATTTTCAATCGTATGGTGAATCATCGACTGCAATTTTTCGACGTTATCGCTGCGGTCATCCGGCTTTGGTGTGTTTTTACTAGCCATCTTGTCAACCCCCTTTGATTTATCGTATTTAGTTTGTGGAGCAGCGGCCCATTTTATTGAAGGAAAAGAGTGACATGTTTTCGTGCCGTTGGAATATATGCACATAATATTATTATGTAAACTTTAGTGTCAGACTTAAACCCGCCAATTTTAAGGGCGGGTTCGAGATGGTTGTTCTATTCGCCTTTTGTCTGGATTACCTGGGCATGTTCGCCAGAGGTGTCCTGCATCTTTTTCCCTTTATTTCCTCCGAAGCCTCTTGGCTGTGTGCCTAGATGGCTCGGGACATAATGTTTGCTGTCGCGTTTTGGATTACCCATTGCTTTCCCCTCCTCTACCTACAGTTTTTCCTGTAAGGAGGGGAATCATTTATGGAAAAAGAATGCTTTTATTCTGCTTTGCTAAGGCGCTTTTGCTCAAGTCTTGCTTCAAGCTTCTCCATTGCATCTCTGTCATTCATGATGGCGAGTTTATTTTCTAAAACGAGTTCTTCAAAAGAACGTTTTCTTGGTTTTCTCATTGTTTTCACCTTCCTTTGTTACTATTGTAACAGTCATTATGCCCATAAGCGGTTGCAATTATTACAACTTTTTGAAAATTTAATGCATTATTTATTTACCCACTATATATAATCCTAAGCGATGTTTTCTGTGACAAAAAAAGACATCAGGTGGCCTCCTGATGCCTTGTTCTATGGCTCCATGAACTCTTCCATCTGCTCGAGAGTCATCATGCCAATATGCTTTTTCTGCATTTTGCCATCTTCATCGATCAAAAAGGTAGTCGGGATGGAGATAATGCCATAATTGCTGTTGACTGTACCATTTTTGTCGAGAAGGATCGGAAAAGTTAATTCATACTCGTTCACAAATCCGGTCACATCGTTTTCAGGATCGATTGCGATGGCAAGAATTTCAAAGCTGCTGCCGGCTTTTTCATACAGCTGCTGCATCGCCGGCATTTCCGCCTTGCATGGCGGGCACCATGTCGCCCAGAAATTAAGCATCACTTTCTTGCCCTTATAGTCCTCCAGCTTCACTTCTTTTCCTTCCATATTGAGAAGGCTGAAGGTAGGTGCCGGCTTTCCGGTTTCAGCTGCATGGACAACCGGGCTGCCGGAGGTCTCCGGCTGGCTGCCCTTGTCCATCGCTGCAAACAGGGCAAACATAAGGACGACAACGACCATAGAGATTGCTAACGGTTTTTTCACCATAAAAAACTCCTTTAAGATTACATTCCTACAGGTATTTTATCCTAAAAGATGAGAAAAAATAAGGTGCGGAACAGCCAATAAACGGTGATAAATGTGACAATACAGTAAACAAACGCCCTTCCAAGCAAAGGCGCTTCCCAGGAATGCTTCTTATGCATCCGAAGAAAGTACAGCCCACCCGCCAGGATACCAGCAGCATACTCCCTCCAGCTTCCGGATAAGTAAAGGGCTCCGAGTGGATTGGTAGTCCACAGCTCTGGCCTGAAGAGCAAAATGCTGATCTTATAGCCGATGACCGCAATCACAATCGAATTCATTAATGAGTCAAGAAAAGACTCCCGAAAGTCCTCTTCCTGTTTGAAAATCATTTTTAGCATTAAATATGTTAATATTCCTGCCCCTAAAACAAATATCCAAGTGTACTTGATAATCAGCGGACCCAGCTGGAAAGCATCCATGTAATGCACCTCCTTAAATCACTCTTAAGCAATTATATAGTATTGGTTCATTAGCTATGGCAGAAACAAGGTTGTATTCGGACTCGACCACTGCCTTTTCCTCCCGGTGAGTCCGAATCAGCCCTCCATTCGGACTTAATTTCGGACTATGATTCCTGACTAGTCCGATTCATCCCTCCTAAATCAAGCCTCACTTCTATTACTTTGGTTATGAAGCTCCTTCCTTCAAGGATTTCTCCACAAGGGACAGAAAATGCTTTCCTGGAGCCGAAATAAAATGCTGCTCCAGCCATATGACGCCTAAAGAGGAAGTCATGCTGGCGTCCGGAATTTGGCTGACGTGCAGCCCGAGCTGCGAATGCAGTTCCAATACGGATTGCGGGACGATGGTGGCCCCGATTCCTGCCGAGACCATATCCATCAGTACTTTCATGTCGGAGCATTCGCCGATGACCGACGGCTGGTATCCCTGCTTTGAAAAAGCATCGACAATGATATTGTAGCTCCCGAGGCCCTCTGTACTTGGAAGGATCAAGGGAACTGAGCTCATTTCCTCCATGGTCATCCCACCGGCCGCTGTCTTGCTGACAAAGACAAATCGCTCATTGAACAGGTTTTGGTAGACCAGGCCCTGATGCTCAAGGGGAAGGCGGACAAAGGCCAGCTCGATTTCCCTGTTTTTCACCAGCTCGGACAGGTGGACGGAATCGTTCTGGACAATTTTGATCATGACTTGCGGATACTGGGTGTTAAAAGCCTTAATCCATTCCGAGAAACCGGGCACGGACAAGGTATTGACGCCTATTGAAAGCTTACCCCTTCTCCCTTCCGCTGTTTCTGTTACTTCATTCTTTACTTCTTCAAGTGAGTTGACGAGATGGAGGGCATGTTTGTAAAGCACATTTCCCTTGTCCGTCAAACTCAGGGACTTACCATGCCTTTCGACAAGCTTGACACCGAGTTCCTCCTCCAGCTGTTTCAACTGCATGCTGAGGGGCGGCTGTGACATATGCAGCCTGCTGGCGGCAGCGGTGATATTTTTTTCTTCGGCAATCGCAATAAAATAGCGCAGCTGTTTGAAATCCATTCCGCATTCCTTCCTATATAAAAAAAGTATGATTTTCATATAAATTATATATTTTTCGTATAACGCTGTCTATGATACGATAATTTCATTCGTTTTCATATGGATATCTATTTTGGAAGGTGATTTTTTTGGAAAACTTTTTTAAATTAAAGCAATACAACACCACCTTGGGCAAGGAAGTTTCTGCCGGTCTTATCAGCTATATAACTGTGGTGTATATCATTATCGTTAATGCGACCATCCTCGCGGCAGCAGGCATCCCGATGGAAGCAGGCATTATCGCGACCATCCTGACCAGCTTTTTCGGCTGCCTGATTATGGGTCTCTGGGCCAACACGCCTATCCTGCTTATTCCTGGCATGGGCTTGAACGCCATGTTTACGTATACGATTGTCCAGTCTGGCGGATTCACATGGCAGGAAGCACTTGCAATGGTGTTCGCGGCCGGAATGATTTTTATCATCATTGCATTTACCCCATTGGCCAAGACGATCACAGCTTCGATTCCGGACTCGCTAAAAGAAGCCATCACGGTCGGAATTGGCATCCTGCTGATTTTAATCGGTTTCGACAACAGCGGCATCATTACAAGCTCGGAGCATACACTGCTCGAAATCGGCGACCTGAGCAGTCCTGCTGCCTTGATTACCTTTGCGGGGCTAGTGATTACGCTGATTCTATTTCTTAAAAACGTTCCCGGAAACCTGCTCTTGAGCATTCTCATTACCTCGGTACTGGCGATTGTGTTCGGCGGAACTGGCACCCAGGGACTCGTTATGGAAGCACCAGCCTTCAAAGAATATTTTTCCGTGTTCGGGCAGCTTTCCTGGGCACAGGCGGGTAACTTCATTTTCTGGCTGACCACTCTGTCGCTGGCCATGGTGCTTGTGTTTGAAAACATCGGCCTTATTCATGGCCACAGCAGGCAGATCCAGCGGCCGGAAAGCGCGCCGAAATCCTTGCAGGCTACAGCGGTTTCCGTTCTGTCTTCCGGAGTATTCGGAACAAGTCCGACTGTCGCTTCGGTTGAAAGTGCTGCAGGGATTACAGCGGGAGGACGAACAGGTCTTACAAGCATCGTGACTGGCCTCCTCTTTCTAGGCTCGCTTGTGCTGATTCCATTTATCAAAATGGTCCCGGCAAGTGCCGTCTCTCCTGTTTTGATTTTGATTGGTGTGCTGATGCTGCAAAATATCGTGAATATTCCGCTTCATGATTTGTCCGAAAGCTTCCCGGCGCTCCTGATCATTGTCTTGATTCCGCTGACCTACAGCATTGCTGATGGGATGGCGATTGGCTTCATCCTCTATCCGCTGCTCAAGATGCTAATGGGCAAGGGACGGGAAATCCACCCGGCTCTATATGCGATCGCAATTCTGTTCATCAGCAACTTTGTACTTCAATATGCATTATAATGCAACAAAGCCCCGGCATTTGTGCCCGGGGCTTTGTTTTTTATTTATTGAACTGGTTCATTCGGCTTTTTCAATCACAAGGCACTGGGCGAAGGAACTGACCCCTGGCCTTGAACCTGCAAACTTGTCAAACAAATCAAATTGGGCAGACTGCGCCTGACTGACGGTCGACATTCCCCTCATCATAAGTGTCCTCGACAGCTCCTCCATCGGGCTCAGCTTGAAACTCAGGTCATTGGCATAATAGAGACTCTCCCCTGCCTTCGGAAAGTAAGAGGTTATGTTCTCGTTTGAAATCAGGTGATATTGAATCTCCCCGGTCGCGGACATTCCGCCAATGACGGCCTCCATTTCTGCTTCCTGGCCGGACTCCTGCCACTTTTGCTGGATGCTTAAGGCGATGTCCTTCAAGTCGGCCCCATCACTGGACATTTGCGCAGCAATCTTCCATCCCAGTTCGCCGAATTCCGCCGGCCCTTCAAAAATATAGAAGGATTGGTCGGGAGTGATCTCGCGAAAATAGCTGCCTTCCTGTACCTCATTGTCTTCCATGCCAACTTGATAAGCGTCCATGACAATTGAAATGAAGTCTTCCCTGGCGACAATCGAGAATAGATACATGGCTCCCCCTCCTAAAAAATATCCCTGCTTTAACCTTACACTTTTTGGGAGCGTTTTCAATATATTTCATGTTAAAAAATGTGTTAATTTTATGACTATTTCCAAACAGAGCCAAAAACCCCTATGCCTAAACATAGGGGTTAAATGGATGATTATGCTTTCAGCTTGTCGCGCAGAACCATTTGCAGGATGCCGCCGTGACGGTAGTAGTCGATTTCCACTTCGGAGTCGAAACGGACAACCACTTCGAAAGTCGTCACATTGCCATCTTCGTCAGTCGCAGTCACCTTTACAAGGTCCCGCGGACGGACATTTTCGTCAACCTGTACGGAGAAGGTTTCCTTACCGGACAATCCAAGGCTTTCAGCGCTGTCGCCAGCCTGGAACTGAAGCGGAAGTACGCCCATCAGCACAAGGTTTGAACGGTGGATACGCTCAAAGCTTTCGGCAAGTACTGTCTTGATCCCAAGAAGGTTGGTTCCTTTTGCTGCCCAGTCACGGGAAGAACCCATGCCGTAGTCTTTGCCGGCAAGAACCATCAGGCCAGTGCCATCTTCCTTATACTGCATGCATGCATCATAGATGGAAGTGACTTCGCCAGTTGGCCAGTAAGTCGTAAAGCCGCCTTCTGTTCCAGGAGCGATCTGGTTCTTGATGCGGATGTTCGCGAACGTACCGCGCATCATGACTTCATGGTTGCCTCGGCGGGAACCGTAGGAGTTGAAGTCGCGTGGCTCAACGCCTTTCGAACGCAGGTATTTTCCGGCAGGCGTATCCTTGCCGATCGCACCAGCAGGAGAAATATGGTCCGTTGTAACAGAGTCGCCGAACTTGCCGACAACACGGAGGCCAGCCAATGGCTCAACTGTGCCTGGTTCAGGGCTTAACCCTTCAAAGAATGGCGGGTTCGCAATGTAAGTCGAATCTTCATCAAATGTATAAAGAGGCTCATTGCTGGTTTGGATTTCGTTCCAGCGCTCGTTATCGCTGAAGACATGCTCGTATTCGCTGCGGAACAGCTCAGGTGTTACCACCTTGTGTACAACATCGTTTACTTCTGCAGTAGATGGCCAGATATCCTTGAAGAATACGTCATTGCCATCCTTGTCTTTTCCGATAGGGTCGTTTTGCAGGTCGATATCAACTGTTCCAGCAAGCGCGTAAGCAACAACCAGCGGCGGAGATGCCAGGTAGTTCGCTTTTACAAGCGGATGGATACGTCCTTCAAAGTTACGGTTACCGGAAAGAACAGATGTTACAAGGAGATCAGCTTCAGCAACGGATTTTTCAATCTCTGGGCGAAGCGGACCGGAGTTCCCAATACATGTTGTACAGCCGTAGCCTACAAGGTTGAAGCCAAGAGACTCCATGTATGGCAGCAAGCCTGAATCACGAAGGTAGCCTGTAACAACCTTGGATCCTGGTGCCAAAGAAGTTTTCACAAACTTTGGAACTTCCATGCCAAGTTCAACCGCTTTTTTCGCCACCAAACCGGCACCGACAAGAACGTACGGGTTGGAAGTGTTCGTACAGCTTGTGATTGCAGCGATCGCAATGGAGCCAGTCTTCATGACAGTCTGGTCGCCATTTGCAAACTCAACAACTGCTTCTTTTTCGATTTCTTTTTTATCAAGACCGAAGCCCTGGTTTCCGGCAGGTGCTGTCAGCGCATCATTGAAGCTCTTCTTCATTTCGGAAAGAGGAATCAAATCCTGCGGACGCTTAGGGCCGGAAAGGTTGGCTTCAATTGTGGAAAGGTCGATTTCAACCACATTTGTATAAACTGGCTCAAGGCTTGGATCGAAGAACAATCCATTTTCCTTGCAGTATGCTTCTACCAGCTGAATCTGCTCTTCTGTACGTCCAGTCAGGCGCATGTAATCAAGTGCTTCACTGTCAACCGGGAAGAAACCGCAAGTTGCGCCATATTCCGGAGCCATGTTGGCAACAGTCGCACGGTCTGCAAGCGGAAGTTTGACAACTCCCGGCCCGAAGAACTCGACAAATTTTCCGACAACGCCCTGGCTGCGGAGAACCTGTGTTACTTTCAGCGCAAGATCTGTGGCAGTGGTGCCGTTTGGCATTTCACCGACAAGCTTCACACCGACAACTTCAGGAACCGGGAAGTACGAAGGCTGGCCAAGCATTCCTGCCTCTGCCTCGATACCGCCGACACCCCATCCAAGTACACCAATACCGTTGATCATGGTGGTGTGGGAGTCTGTACCTACAAGTGAATCTGGGAAAGCTTCAAATTCGCCGTCTTCATTCTGTACAGAATGGACAACGCTTGCAAGATATTCAAGGTTTACCTGGTGAACGATCCCTGTTGCCGGCGGAACTGCACGGTAGTTGTCGAATGCTTTCTGTGCCCAGCTCAGGAACTGGTAACGCTCGGCATTCCGTTCAAATTCAAGGTCCATATTCGCCTGAAGCGCATCAGGAGTACCATACTTATCAACCTGTACAGAGTGGTCAATAACAAGGTCAACCGGCTTTTCAGGATTAATTTTATCAGGGTTGCCGCCAAGGTCGGCCATTGCCTTCCTCAGGGAAGCAAGGTCAACTACTGCCGGAACGCCTGTGAAATCCTGAAGGATAACACGTGAAGGCTTGAACGGCACATCAATTTCCTGTACTTCGCTCGTTCCCCATTTAGCCAGGTTTTCAACATGCTCTTTCGTGATGACACGGCCGTCATATTGGCGCAGGACGGATTCAAGCAATACCTTAATGGAATAAGGAAGCTTGGATACATTGCCCAGGCCTGCCTCTTCAAGTGCAGACAGACGGTAGTAATGATAGCGTTTCCCGCTGGATTCAAAAGAGCTGCGGGATTTAAATACATCCAAGTTCGTCTTTTGTTCAGTCATCTTGTTACCCCCTTCAATCGTACCTATCATAAACCAAATAAATGAAATTGTCGAAAAGTTTGAATTCTCATTCGTATGGTAACTTTTCTCACAATTCTAATCTTAATATAACCTTCTTGATAAGTAAATAACAAGATTGTTATTGTCCTTGATAAGAAAAACTTATAGTATTCTAGATTAGTACTGTGGAAAGATGAATATGTACGCGTTTTCACTATTTAAAATAACATAAAGTTTTGGCACCCACAAGCGCTGACACTATTCCAAAAAAGTATTGAACCACTCTTTAGGGGCAAAATACATGAGATAAACCAGGAAGCGAGGTGAAGGATCTTGGGCAAAAGAAAGGCGAATCATGTCATTCCGGGAATGAACGCTGCCAGCGCTCAGGGAAAAGGAGCAGGCTATAACGAGGAGCTTTCCAACGAACCGCTGACAGAGCTGCAAAGGCAAAACAACAAAAAGAGAAAAAAGAACCAATAGAGATGGTAAAAGCGGAAGGGATTCCCTTCCGCTTTCCATTTACTGCAGATTGACTTCTTCAACCATTTTCCGCAAATCCTGCTGGAAGCGCTCAAGCTGCGAACGCTGTGTTTCAGAAGCGACTTCCAGCGCATTCTCAATCTGCTGGTAGGCTTCATTGACTTCGTTCCTCAAATGCTTAAGCTGGTGTCCGTAGCTGGCGGTATCATACACAATATCGGTGTACAAATCCTTCACTTCTTCAAACCCTTGCTGTGCAGCCTGGTAAGCCTGCTGCTTATTTTTATGGTAAGGCATGGCGATTCCTCCTGAGTATATATATGGATGTTTCATTTCGTTTATTGATTCACTCGAACTGGCGAGTTATCCGTTAAAATGTGCATTGCGCAAGGAATTTATTCAGTATAAATTCGCCTTGTCGATTGCAAGCTAAGCCCAGGAGGGATGAACATGGTAAATAAAAATGATGGCAAAGATATGCGTAAAAATGCTCCAAAAGGCGACCAGGCGGGACAGCCTGCACCAATGAGCGGATCGAAGAAAGTAAAAAACCGCAACCATACAAGGCAAAACCATGGCGGCGGCCACGATATGTAGCTTTTTTAGGAACAGCAAAAGGTCCCTGCATGGTAGGCAGGGACCATTATTATTTCGCGAATGAAGTTAATGCCTCGATGATCAGATTTTCTTCTTCTTCGGTTACACTTCGCAGGTCCAGATGAATTTCTTCCTTTTGGATCCGGACCACGATTGCCGGATCGGCCTCCACCCGCAGCTTGCGTGCAAGCTGGGAGGCCGTCATTTGCCTATGGGAAAGCACCACAAGCCATGTAGGCAGCTCCACATCCGGCATCGTCCCTCCGCCTACCTGGCTAACGCCTTTCTGTAAGCCGAGAGAATACTCGTCCGTCTGTTCTTTTAGCCTGGCGATGAACCCTTCAGCTTTTCCTTTGATTTCATCCGCTGTCAGGAGCAGGTCATGGACCGTCGGGATGTTTTTGATTCCCTTCTCGCCTTTCAAATAGTCAGCCAGTGTTCCTTCCAAGGCGGCAAGCGTCATCTTATCAACTCGAAGCACCCTGGCCAGCTGATGCTTTTTAAGCTTGTCAATCAGATGCTTTTTGCCGGCGATCATTCCTGCCTGGGGACCGCCCAGAAGCTTGTCTCCGCTAAATGAGACAATATCGGCCCCCATTTTAAGGACTTCGCTGACCACAGGCTCATCGCCGATTCCGTGCTGGCGGAAGTCGTAGAGGACCCCGCTTCCAAGATCTTCATAAAAAATGACGTTTTCGTGCTGTGCGGAAAGCCGGGCCAATTCTTCGGTTTCCACACTCTTGGTGAATCCCATGATTTTAAAATTGCTGGTATGCACTTTTAAAATCATGGCAGTCTCTTCAGAAAGCGCCCGCTCATAATCTTGAAGATGCGTCTTATTCGTAGTGCCGACTTCCACAAGCCGTGCTCCGCTTTCCTCCATGATCGATGAAATCCTGAATGAGCCGCCAATTTCCACAAGCTGGCCTCTTGAAACAATGACTTCCCTTTTCTCAGCCAATGCGCGCAAAATCAGGAATACGGCAGCGGCATTATTATTGACCACCATCGCCGCTTCTGCGCCGGTGATTTCCTTTAACAGCTCTTCGGCATGTGTGTGCCTTGAGCCTCGTTCGCCTTCCTCAAGCTTGTATTCGAGATTGGAGTAGTTCTGGGCAGTATCAAGCACATGTCGGGCAGCACGGTCGCTCAGCCGCGCCCTGCCCAGGTTGGTATGCAGGATGGTGCCGGTTGCATTGATGACCCTTTTTAAAGTATAGTCCTGCTGCTTATTGACGGCCTCGCCAAGCCTGTTAAAAAGCTCATCCAAAAAAGCGCCTTCCCCGGGTTCCGGTCCATTCCAGCTTTTATTTATGATGGATAGGCGAATTTCGCCCATTATCTGTTTGAGTATGTCCGTCAAGATGCTCTCATCGGTTCCGGTTTCGGCGGCCATCCCGTTAAAACGGGCATCCCGCTGAAGCTCATGAACCGGCGGCATCTGTCTTAAAAGATGATTCACTTCCTATTCCCTCCACTTTTACACATTGCCACTATTATATCATTTATTGCCAAAGGGAAGAGGAGACAGTCTTTGACATTATGTGGACAGTTTTTATATGGAGGACTATATGTGCTTCACAACACCATGCGGGCTTCCTACCCTCTGATGGCCGCCTCGTCATAGCAAAAGCGGGCACCCATACGTCTGATGGACGACCTTAACTCCCTACCCATGAACAAAACGGGCTTCCATATACACAATGGACGACCCGAATCCCCTCTTCATAGTCAAAACGGTCCTCCATACACCTCATGGACGACCTTAACTCCTTCCTCTTGCCAAAAACGGTCCTCCATACGAAGCTACCCCAACCATTCCCCCCATTCACCGCTCCGTCTTTTAATCCCTCCTCCCCCTTGTCCTAATTCCCGCCCCGCCTGCATATACTGGTCAGGAAAAGCTGGTATTTGGGGGGAAAGCCTATGTTTCAACTATTGGAGAAAGCGGTACTTGGCATGGCGGCATTGAGACTTTTATCCGGAAGCATCGAAATTTTTGCGGCTCTGCTCATGCTCAAGCTGAATGACATAGGAAAAGCTCTTGTGGTAAACAGTTCGCTTGCCCTTGTCGGCCCACTGATCCTGATCCTTACCACGACAATCGGCTTGCTGGGACTTGCCGATAAAATTTCGTTCGGCAAGATGTTCTGGGTCCTGCTTGGAGTCGGGTGCATCCTATATGGAGTCAAAAGCAGCTGATTCCCTAAAATGAACTTCCCTTGCATGAAACCGCACACTTCAAGAGAAACTAGCCTTGAGATTACTGCAGGAGGGATAGCATGGGGATTTTAAGCGGCAATCCGAAAGAAGAGCCTTTGCATGCCGGCGAAGTATACAGCCTTTGGTCGCATCTGCTGGATACCAAAGGGCTGTATGTCACCTTCCAGGTACTGAACAGCCATACCGGTGACCATGACTTAAAGGAATTTCTCAAGGATTATTCCGAGAATGTCATCAAGAAGGAAGAGGAGCAGGTGGAAACCATTTTGAAGGAGAATGGAATCAGGCTCCCGCCTGCTCCGCCTGACCGGCCAATGGTCAATATCGAGGACATCCCGGCAGGCGCGCGATTCAACGACCCGGAGGTGGCCATCCTGGCCGGAAAGGAACTCATGGCCGGCAAGCAGCTTTGCAGCCATATTTCAAGCATCGCCATCCGCACGGACATTGCCGAAATGTATAATGAATTTTATACCGAGAAAGTGGAATATCAGGGGAAACTGCTGAAGATGATCAAGGACAAAGGCTGGCTGGTACCGCCGCCTCTCAATATCAAATAGTGCCCGTTTGCCACTATGGACCTCCAGTATACGGCCGCCTGAGATGGGACAACCTACACAAAAAAAGCGTCCGCAATGGACGCCTTTTTTATTTATCAAGCATGGCAATGATATTTTCAGAAGAAGGAAACAATCCAGTTTCATCCTTAGAATAGATCTTTTCGCCGTTGACAGTGACTTCAAATACCCCGCCGGATGCAGGGATCAGTTCCATCTTGGAAATCCTGGTACGGAAGTGTGTAAAAAGGTCTTCTGCGAAACTCGCAGCTTTTGGCGCAAAGTTTCACTGCATGCAAAATTCGACTGTAATGTGATAGCTTTCCATTTCAATGCCTCCGATTTGAATTTTATACTGCCATTGTAGTGGAAACGCGGCGATTTAGCAATTTCCCGGATTTCTGAAGTGCTTTTAAAAGTAAGCTCCTGTATACTAATGTCTGGAGGTGTTAAGCTTTGAGTGAACAAGAAAAAATCCGTCTAACCTCTTTGTCAACTAAAGCTGGCTGAGGGTGCAAAATCAGTCCTGAGGACTTGGCGCAGGTTCTGCGTCTATTACCAAAACAAGATCCCGTACCGGAACTTCTGGTAGGAAATGAAACATCCGATGATGCCGGTGTCTACAAACTGACCGACAGCATTGCCCTGATCCAGACGGTCGACTACTTCACCCCCGTTGTGGATGATCCATATATGTTTGGCCAGATTGCCGCTGCCAACGCGCTGAGCGATGTGTACGCGATGGGAGGCGAGCCGAAGACCGTCATGAACATCGTCGGTTACCCGGTGAAGAAGCTGGGGCCTGATATCCTCTCTGAAATCATGAGAGGCTCCGCCGACAAGGTGAAGGAATCGGGTGCCGTTACAGTCGGAGGCCATTCCGTCGATGACCAGGAGCCAAAATTCGGCCTTTCGGTAACAGGTATTGCCCATCCGGATGATATCTGGAAGAACGTCGGCGCTAAGCCTGGCGATGTGCTTGTTCTTACCAAACCGATCGGTGTCGGCATCCTGACAACCGGCATCAAGCGAAATGCTGTTACTCCCGAACAGGAGAAAAGTGTCGTTGAAGCCATGGCTCTGCTGAACAAATCGGCGGCTGAGGCACTTAAGCCTTTCCGGCCGCATGCGGTTACAGATGTCACCGGCTTTGGATTGCTCGGCCACGGCAGCGAAATGGCTGGCGGCAGCGGAGTGAGCCTGGAAATTACCCTTTCCAAAGTGCCTGTTCTGGACGGCACGTTTGAGCTTGCGGCTCAAGGTGTGGTTCCAGGCGGCTCAAAAGCCAATCATAAATGGCTTGAGAACGATATCGACTATGGTGATCTAAGCACCGAGGAACAGCTCGTCTTGTGCGATGCGATCACCTCTGGAGGACTGCTGGCTGCCCTTCCCGAAGAAGCAGCAGGCGCGTATGTGGAAGAATGCCATAAGCGCGGCCTGAGCCATGCTGCCATCATTGGCCGTGTGGTAGGGAAAAGCGACAAGCTCATTACGGTTCTCCGTTAAAAAAACAGCATGCCTTTCATTGGCATGCTGTTTTTCTATGCAACCCGCTTATGGAAAAACCCCATCACTTCCACCGTTTCTGTTATATTGACAAAGGCGGCCGAATCAATTTCCGAAATCAGCGACTTTACTTCCGTTAATTCATATCGCGATATGACGGTCATTAAAATATGCCTCCTTGTATTGGAGTAACCACCGATTCCATCCATCACCGTCACTCCCCTGTATACGTTTGTCAGCAAATGCTGGCGCATCTCTTCGCCTTTTTCGGTAATAATGGTCAGCGTCAGTTTTACGTGGTGCGTGAACACGGCATCCACCACCTTGCCGGTCACAAAAATGGAGGCCATTGTATAAAGTGCTGCATCCCAATTAAATAGAAAACCACTTATCAGGATGATAGCACCATTCATGACTGTCAGCATGGAGCCAATTGGAAAATCCCTCTTCCGGGCGATAAGCATGCCAATCACGTCAAAGCCGCCGGAAGAACCAGAACAGCGGAAGATGAGTCCGATACCAAGACCAACCACTGCTCCCCCAAAAATCGAGGAAAGGACCATTTCATGGGCAATTTCCACAACCGGAATCATATAAAGCCCAATCGAAATCATCGTCACCGCCAGGATCGTCAGGAGGATAAATTTCCGGCCAAGCTTAAAGTAGCCCAGAATAAGGAGCGGCAAATTCAGCAGGAAATTGGCAACCCCTGTATCCATGGGGGTCAGCATGCCAACGATCATGGAAATTCCGCTCAATCCGCTGCTTAAAATTTCATGCGGTATCAAGAATAGATTAAACCCGGCAGCCGTAATCAGCGAGCCAATGATGATCCCGATATATTGCATTGGGATATCCTCCTTCTCTGTATCTTATATAAGAGCATACAAAGGGATCAGGCATAAGTAAATTTAATAGTTTTTTATAATAATTTAAAGAAATCTGGCAAACTTTGCCTCGGAGGACCGAGACCTCCTGCTCCACCCCACAAAAAAAGGACAGCCGCAGCTGCCCTTTCTCCTGTTAAGCGTTTTGCTTATTCAACTTTGTTTCAAGCTTGGCGAGCATATCCTTTGTCATTGCATCGAGGTCGTATGTCGCCTTAAAGCCCCATTCTTCTTTGGCCGCGGTGGCGTCAATGGAGTTTGGCCAGCTGTCGGCAATCTTTTGGCGGACTGGGTCGACATTATAGGAAAGCGTGAAGCCTGGCAGCTCCTTTTTGATCGAAGCCGCTATTCCCTCGGGATCGAAGCTCATTGCCGTCACATTGAAAGCATTGCGGTGCTTCAGCCGGGAACCGTCCGCTTCCATCAAATCAATAATCGCCTGAAGAGCGTCCGGCATATACATCATGTCCATATACGTGCCTCTATCAATATAGGATGTGTAGCTTCCATTTTTAATAGCTTCATAATAAATTTCCACCGCATAATCGGTCGTGCCGCCTCCTGGAGGGGTGACATACGAAATCAATCCCGGGAAGCGCAATCCTCTTGTATCAACGCCAAACCGGTGGAAATAGTAGTCGGCAAGCAGCTCGCCCGCTACTTTGTTTACCCCGTACATCGTGGTTGGGCGCTGGATGGTGTCCTGGGGCGTATCGTCCTTTGGAGTCGACGGGCCAAACGCACCGATCGAGCTGGGTGTGAAGAACTTGGCGTTCCGGTCCCTGGCTGTTTCCAGGGCATTCATCAGGCCGCCCATATTCAGGTTCCAGGCAAATACCGGATTGGCTTCTGCTGTTGCCGATAAAAGGGCCGCCATGTGGATGATCGTGTCTGCCTGATGCCTGGCGGCGATTTCCGCCATCTTGTTTCCATCCATCACATCAAGGATTTCGAAAGGGCCGTCCTTGGCTGCCTGGCTGTCGTTTGTTCTAACGTCGGTGGCTAGGACATTTGCACTGCCGTATGCTTCCCTTAGTTTAACTGTCAATTCTGAACCAATTTGTCCAAGAGCCCCAGTAATCATAATCCTTTTCATGCTGCAGTTTTCCTCCAAGTCTCTCCTAGCTTTTTATTGAATGATGCCCATTTCCTTGCCAACCTTTTCGTAAACAGCCAGGGCACGGTCAAGCATCTCTTTCGTGTGTGCTGCGGAAGGCATATTCCGCACACGTCCCGTTCCCCTCGGCACCGTTGGGAATACAATGGATTTTGCATACACACCTTCTTCATTCAGCCTGCTGCTGAACTTCTGTGTCTGCACTTCATCGCCAATGATGCAAGGCGTAATCGGTGTTTCGCTGTCTCCAATATCGAACCCAAGCTTCTCAAGACCCGCTTTCAGGTAATTGGCATTCTCCCAGAGGCGCTGATTCAACTCGGTGCTTTCTGACAAAATCTCAATCGCCTTGATGGACGCAGCAACATCGGCCGGCGTAAGAGAAGTCGAGAACAGGAACGGACGGCTTCGGACTTTGAGCCAGTCAATCAAGTCGCGTTTCCCGGCCACATAGCCTCCGACTACCCCAATCGCTTTGGAAAGCGTGCCAATCTGGAAATCGATTTTATCTGATAAGCCAAAATGTTTGACCGTTCCTGCTCCATCGCCAAGAACACCTGATCCATGGGCATCGTCCACATAGGTAATCAAATCGAATTCCTCGGCGATCTCCACGATTTCCGGAAGCTTGGCAATATCGCCGTCCATGGAGAAAACGCCATCGGTGATCACCATGATTTTATTGTATTTGCCTGAGTCTCTTGCTTCTTTGGCTTTTGTCCGCAAATCCACCATGTCGGAATGATTGAAACGGATGATGGTCGCACGGGAAAGGCGGCAGCCGTCAATGATGGAGGCATGGTTGAGTTCATCGGAAAGAATGGCATCATTCTTGTCCATGACAGCGGAAATCGCCGCCATGTTGCAATTGAAGCCCGACTGATAGGCGATAGCGGCTTCCGTCTTCTTGAACTGAGCAAGTTTTTCCTCCAGTTCAAGATGGATTTCAAGCGTTCCATTGATCGTCCTTACCGCACCTGCACCAACGCCATAAGTATTGACCGCTTCAATTGCAGCCTTTTTCAACCTGTCATCGGTAGCCAGACCAAGATAATTGTTGGACGATAAATTAACAAGCTCCCTGCCGTTTATTTGGATCAACGGGCCATTTGCGCTTTGCAGCGGATCGATCACATTGTAGAGACCCTTTACTTTTAAGTCTTCAAGGTTTTCATTTAAAAATTGCCCCAACTGTTTGCTGGACATGAAGATACCTCCTCGATATACATTTGTCTTTTTCACAAGGACATTAAACTATTGATTTATGACTGATAAAATCTAGGTTTAACAAAATATACTTTAACATATTTTATGCAAATGTACACTCATGAGAGACAGAGAATACAAAAAGAAGAAGACAGCCGCTGTCTTCTTCTCAGTCATGATGAAAATGTTATTTCTTATCTTTGCGGAGCTTGAATTTAAACCGCTTTGGCAATTGGCGTCTCCTGATTGGAAATCTGGGATCCTTTTCCTTGAAGAAACGAACCACTACATAGAGGATATAGGTGGCAAGCGCAGCATAAAAGAAAATGGGCACCTGTTCGAACCGTGCTTTTGCAAAAAGATACACCATATAAAACAGGAATAATGTGATAAGGACACCGTACTTCGGCAAACCAATCTTTTTAAAGCTGGGAAACTTAATCGTACTGACCATCAAAATCGCAAGCACAAAGAAGATGATCAGGAAAATCATGACCGGAATCCTGTTGGCGAACATCACCAAAAAGGTGACGATTCCGCCGGCAAGGGTAATGGGAATTCCCTTAAAATGCTTCAGTGTTTCGGTTGGAGGGGTGATATTGAACCTTGCCAGGCGGTATGCCCCGAATAACGGAAACAAACCAGCCATGAGGATTCCGTATGTCCCAAAACCGTCAAAGTACGTATGAGCGGCAAGGAAGGCCGGCACGACGCCAAATGAGACGATATCGGCAAGGGAGTCCAGCTCCTTCCCCAATTCGTTGGAAACACCGAGGATCCTCGCGACCCGGCCGTCGACAGCATCGAGCATGATGGCAATGAATATCAGGATAACGGCATTCCGATAATCGCCATTGATAATATAGCTGATTGCCAGGAACCCGCAAAATAAATTTCCAAATGTGAGCAGATTAGGTATATGTCTTTTCATATCGCACGCCTTTCTAATGTCAAAATAAGCATGATTCTATCATAGTCTCTTATTCCCTATTTTCCAGTCAATAATGTTAAAGAATGATCACAATGAGTACCGAATTTTTCCTGTCTTCCCATTATATTCGATTCTCCCCCGGTAATAAAACCTATTTTATTCAAAAAAAATAGCAGCGCTTATTCGCCGCCGCTATATTTCTATTATTTGACAAGCAATTCTTCTATTTCTCTTGCAAGCCTCTCCGCACCTTCACGGCTGAGAATAATTTTACCGCCGGCGAATTCATGATTATCCTGGCTGACGTTCCCGGTCATCATGCAAGTTTTATCTGGCTGGTATTTCTGGAGGATGATCGTATCTTCATCTACAAAAATTTCAAGCGGGTCATTTTCCTGAATCCCCATTTTTTTGCGAAGCTCCATCGGAATGACGATACGGCCAAGCTGGTCTGTTTTGCGGACAATCCCAGTCGCTTTCATAATTATTCCTCCTTCCCTAAGACAATTATAGCAAACGGAGGGATATTTTTACATTATAAATGATTCTTTCGTCCCTTTTCTATGAAAAAGGCCCTGCCCACAGGGGAGGACCTTTCTATTGCTGATTTCTTATTTTGTTCCGGGCTGTGGAGTGCTGCCATTGTTTTTAAGCAATACTTTCAACCCTGTGCCAATATCGGAGGCAAGGACAAAATTGCGGTCCACATAGACCCCCCAGATATCCGATTTTTCCGGTACATACTTGCCGATTTCCACAGGATTCGCAGGGTCGCTGATGTCAACTGCCCGTACCCCGCCAGCATAATGGGACAGATAAAGCGTATTGCCATGTACCTTTGGATCGTGGACGGTGTTGGCGAAAGTTGTTCCATTTTCAATATTGTCCACAAGGTCGGTTTTAAATTCGCTTAATAGTTTTGGATTGGTTTTATCTTTAATGTCGAAAATCCTTGTATAGCCATAGGAAGATTCATAGCCAGGCCTTACTGGAACATACACTTCCCTTGTTTCAATCAGCACATTTCCGCCCTTGGCCAGCGCTGCTGAATGCGCAGATCCCTGCTGGTTGCTTGCGAAATCGGTTCTTCCCAGGAACTTGGGGTCTTGTGGGTTGCTGATATCAAAAATGATTGTGCCCAAATCCCACATGGAAATGTAAGCAAACTTCCCGGTTTCGTCGACCATCGTGCTATGGTTGAAGACCGGGCGTGTCTTGCCGTCCGGGGCATTCCAATGGTATCCATTAAAGTCTTCCGGTATTTCAGGAAGCGTTCTCGGATCGAATTCCCAAACCTTTTCCGGCTTCGCAGGGTTTGACACATCAACAATCTGGAAGTCTTTTTCTTCTCCATGGCTATAATAATCAGCGTAAGGATTGGCAGCGAGCACAATCGCCCGGTTTCCCTGCATGGTTAAATAAAGCTCGTGTGTTCCGTTCGTCTTCTTTGTCACTTCGTAGAATCCAAGCTTTTTAGGAGAAGCCGGATTGGTGACATCATATAAAAGGAATCCGCCTTTTGATGCTGGATTGGTCCTGCTGATCTGCTGGACGCTGACAACCGCAAGATCCCCTTTGAAATCTGGAGTATTGACGGACTTGACGATCACCTTTTCCTGCCATGTTCCCGGAATATCATTCCCGAAAACAGCAACTTCCTTAGGGTTGGACGGGTCTTTCAGGTCAAAAACTCGGACACCGCCGTTGCCGCCGTTTTGGGTATGAGTCCCAATGTAGGCATACCCTTTATGTGCAAAAACATCACCGAATGAATTTTGCTTGCCGTCCGGACGGACAACCTTCATTTCCGGGGCTGCTGCTTCATGAAGGAATTGCAGGTTCTTGCTCCCTTCCAGCACAGGGACGGCCAATTCGCTGTATCCTTGTCTTTCACCTTTTTCAATGTTGACATCCCCAAGCTCATCATGAGCAAGTACATTAAATGGAATCGCTGCAAAAGCCAGACTCCCTGCAAGAATGGTGCTGGTAAGCAAGTTTCGTTTTTTCAAAAGAATTCCCCCAAATTCAAAAATATGTAAAAACCTTTCTATTTAACAATATAGCAAGGGGATAAAACGAGCTCAAACACTTATTTCAATATTTAGTAAATTCAGTTAGATATTCCTATATTTTCATAAGTCTTCGCGAATCTATTGGCGGTGTTTTTTAGAGATAGAGCATGACATCGGACCTATATCATTTTAGGCGGAGTCCGGCTTACTCTGCCTTATCCAATATAAAACACTGGTATGAAACGCTGGGTTTTAGTATTATCGAATAATGAGCAATTTTATTTAACCCATAAAAGCGAGGAAAAAATAGATGAGTTTATTAACCGTAGAGAAATTAAGCCATACATTTGGCGATCGGACTCTTTTTAAAGATGTATCCTTCCGCCTCCTGGCTGAGGACCATGCGGGGCTGGTCGGCGCAAACGGCGTTGGCAAATCAACCCTGATGAACATCATTACCAACCAGCTGATTCATGACAGCGGAAAAGTCGATTGGACACCAGGGACACATTACGGATACCTGGATCAGCATACCGTCCTGACACCGGGGCGCACTATCCGCGACGTATTGAACGATGCCTTTCTTCCCCTCTTTAAAAAGGAGGAAGAATTAAATGAAGTAACTGGCAAAATGGCGGATGCCTCTCCAGAGGAGCTGGAAGAGCTGCTCGAGCAGATGGCAGCCATCCAGGACGAGCTGGATGCCGGCGGTTTTTACACACTGGACATGAAAGTCGAAGAAGCAGCCCGCGGGCTTGGCATCGATGCAATCGGGCTTGACCGGGATGTAGCCGCATTGAGCGGCGGGCAGCGGACAAAAGTCCTGCTTGCCAAACTTTTGCTGGAGCAGCCAAAAGTGCTGCTTCTCGACGAGCCGACCAACTACCTGGATGTCGAGCATATTCGCTGGCTTTCCGGCTACCTGAAAGAGTATCCGTACGCATTCCTGCTGATTTCCCATGATACCGAGTTCATGAACTCCGTTTCCAACGTGATCTTCCACCTGGAATTCTCCAAGCTGTCCCGTTATACGGCGACGTACGAGAAGTTCCTCGAGCTCGCGGAAATCAATAAGAACCAGCATCTCAATGCCTATGAAAAACAGCAGGAATTTATTAAAAAGCAGGAAGACTTCATCGCCAAGAACAAGGCGCGCTACTCTACCACAGGACGGGCAAAGAGCCGCCAGAAACAGCTGGACCGGATGGAGCGCATCGACCGGCCGGAAACAGCAATCAAGCCGACCTTCGAGTTCAAAGAGTCGCGCAGCAGCAGCCGGTATGTGTTTGAAGGCACTGATTTTGAAATCGGCTATACACACCCGTTGCTTCCAAAGCTGTCGATGACAATCGAGCGCGGGGAGAAAATTGCCATTGTTGGTATGAACGGTGTCGGAAAATCGACGCTGTTAAAAACCATTCTTGGCAAAATCCCGGCATTAAGCGGGAAAATCGAGCGCGGGGATTTCCTGTATCCTTCCTATTTTGAACAGGAAGTCAAAGCCAGGGATATTACGCCAATTGACGATGTCTGGAGTGCGTTCCCGAGCCTTGATCAGCACCAGGTAAGAGCTGCCCTGGCCCGCTGCGGGTTGAAAAACGAGCATATTTCCCGTCCCCTTCCGCAGCTGAGCGGCGGTGAACAGGCGAAAGTGCGCCTTTGCAAGCTCATGATGGAAGAAAGCAACTGGCTGCTGTTCGATGAGCCGACCAACCACCTGGATGTCACAGCCAAGGAAGAACTGAAGAAAGCGATGAAAAACTTCAAGGGAACGATCGTCCTTGTCAGCCACGAACCTGACTTTTATGAAGACTGGGTCACAAAGGTGTGGAATGTGGAGGAATGGGCGCAAAAAGCGTAACGAGGATAACCGGCGCCTTAAACGGCAAAGGGACTATAAAAAATCCGCCATTTCTTCTATTAATAATGGCGGTTTGTTCAATCGATAAATGCGATATGCTTTTATCCATGCTATCGATTAAATAAATTGTGCCTTCGATTTCAATACGTTATGATACAAACGTACTAATAGAAAAAGGAGACTGCACATGAAAAAACATCTTTTAGCACTTGCCTCCCTGATGTTCATCCTCCTGCTTGCAGCTTGCGGCGGCGGAACGGAAGAAAACAAGGAAGAGAACAAGGAAGAAAACACAGCAACTGAAACAAAGGAAGTCATTAAAATTGGAATGATTCCCGATCAAAATGCAGCCGAACTTAATAGAAGCATGGATGATTTTGCGGCAGACCTTGCCGAAAAGACGGGATTTGAAGTAGAATATGTTCCTTCGGTTGATTATGCTGCATTGGTTACTGCGTTTGAGCGCGGCGAAATCCAGCTGGCCTGGTTCGGCGGTCTGACAGGAGTCCAGGCCCGCAATGCGGTACCTGAAGCAGAAGCGATTGCACAGCGCCCAATTGATGAAAAATTCAAATCGGTGTTTATCGCACAAAGCGACCTGGATGTATCCTCTTTGGAAGACTTAAAAGGCAAAACCTTTACATTTGGAAGCGAAAGCTCCACTTCCGGCCATTTGATGCCCCGCTATTTCATGACAGAAGCAGGCGTTAATCCTGACCAGGATCTTGATGGCAACCCAAATTACTCTGGATCTCATGATAAGACCTACAAACTGGTCGAATCCGGTGCCTTCCAGGCAGGTGCACTGAATATTTCGGTTTGGGAAGCAGCCGTTGCCGAAGGCAGTGTCGATCCTGATAAAGTGAAAGTCTTCTATACAACTCCAGAGTATTATGACTATAACTGGACAGTTAATAAAATGGATGAAGAAACGAAGACCAAGCTGACGGAAGCCATTCTCTCGATGAAAGCCGGCGACAATGAAGTGATGGACCTGCTGGCAGCAGAGCAATTTATCCCGACCAATAATGACAACTACAAGGCCATTGAGGAAGTTGCCAGAGAACTAAAGATTATCAAGTAGGTGACACCGCGTGTCTGAACAGAACATGATAGAAGTTAATTCAATAGAGAAACGTTATGAGAGGAAGATAGCATTATCTTCCCTTTCTTTTGTTGTAAAAAAAGGCGAACTGGTTGCCCTGATTGGGCCTAGCGGAGCCGGGAAAACGACGCTCCTGAACCTGCTCGCCTCCCTTCTGGAGCCTGACAGCGGCGAGCTGAAGGTGGATGGAAAACCACTCAGCCAATATGCCGACCGCAGGCAGAGAGCAAGGAAGATTGGCCTGATCCGCCAGCAATTCGACCTGGTCGGCCAGCTGGCGGTAATCCATAATGTACTAGCAGGTCGGCTGGCTGAATGGAGCCTGTTAAAATCGTTTGCTTCCTTGTTTATTCCTCAGGAAAAAGACAAGGCGGTGGATGCATTGAAGCGGGTCGGTCTGGAAGATAAGCTGTATGAGCGTACTTCCAACCTATCAGGCGGCGAACAGCAGCGTGTAGCCCTAGCCCGCCTGCTGATGCAAAAACCGGAGGTCATCCTCGCCGACGAACCTGTTGCCTCGCTTGACCCCGCCCGCTCCGAAGACATCCTTGCGATGCTCACCGGGCTTGCCAAGCAGGAAAACCAGACGGTCGTAGCCAGCCTGCACTCGGTTGAATATGCCAGGAAGTATTTCACAAGATTGATTGCCCTAAAAAATGGCGATATCTTTTTTGACCTGCCTTCACACCAGGTAACAGAACAGCAGCTTCAGGAGCTTTACCAGCTAAAGGAGCTTAACTGACATGCTATCTTTCGACCTTCATAAAAGAAAGCTCCTAACCGCCTTTTTGCTGCTCCTGTTCGCCTGGAGCCTTTTCGGGGTGAACTGGCAGGAAGGTGTTTTGCACTCGAGCGGCCTAGGCACGGCCATGGAGATTTTTGCGGCCATGTTCCAGCCTGACCTGTCGGCAGACATCATCAGGCTGGCGGTCCATTCGTCATGGATCACCCTTGCCTATGCCACTGCCGGCATCTCTCTGGCACTGATTCTTGCGCTTGTTTTCGGGATCCTCGCCTCAGGTGTGCTGGCAGGAGGCAAAGGATCAAGGAAGATGATGAAAGGGTTCTTCCGCGGCGTCCTCGGCTTTATGCGTGCCATTCATGAACTTGTCTGGGCATGGCTGTTCGTCGCCTCCTTCGGCCTTACGCCTTACGCAGCTGTCTTTGCGCTTGCCATTCCGTACGGGGGCATTCTTGGCAGGATTTTTGCCGACATGATCAACGACGTACCCGAGGAGCCTATCCAGGCACTAAGGGCCGCTGGCGCCTCGAGGCTGCAATGCCTGTTTTACGGCTATTTGCCGAGTGTAAAGGCCAGCATGATCAGCTACACGATGTACCGGTATGAATGTGCGGTCAGGTCCTCGGCCATCATGAGCTTCGTTGGCCTTGGCGGCCTCGGCTACCAGATTCAGCTGTCCCTCGATGACCTGCATTATGATGAAGTGTGGACCTTTATGTACTTCCTCATCCTTCTTATCATCCTGATCGACGGTTGGAGCAATATGCTTAGAAAGAGGATGGCATTATGAGAAAACGGACTTTCAACTTTACGACGCTTTCTGTTCTTGCCTTCTTCCTTCTGATCGGAGCTTCCTGGTATCAGGTTATCGGAGTGGAAAAGGCAAGCCTTGCGTCCTTGTTTTCAAACGACAACCTGCAGTATGCGAAAAAATTCTTCAGCGGCCTCTTTGGCATCGGGCAGACGGAAGTGGCGTTTTTTAACAAAGACAGCTGGTCAGATGCGTTCAGGCTGACGATTGAAACCCTGCAAATGAGCATCATGGCGATTGGGTTTTCGACCATTGTCATGTTCCTCACAGTGATTCCGGCAGCGCGCAACGTGGCCGACGGAAGCCTGACTCTTACAAGGAAATGGTACCGCTGGATTGTGTTTGGGCTGATCCGGATCAGCTATATATTCAGCCGGGCGATTCCCGAACTGCTCTGGGCGATGATTGTCATTTTCATCTTCAAGCCGGGTATCCTCCCTGGAGCAATCGCACTTGCCCTTCACAACTTTGGCATTCTCGGGAAGCTGTGCGCGGAAGTAATCGAGGACAGTGACCCACGCCCTGTCCGGAACCTCGCGTCCGCTGGGGCTTCGCGTCCGCAGCTATTGCTCTACGGAGTGCTCCCGACCGTATTGCCGAAGTTTTTGACTTATATCCTGTACCGCTGGGAAGTCATCATGCGGACAACCATCGTCGTCGGCTTTGTCGGCGCAGGCGGGCTCGGCCAGCAGTTCAAGCTCAGCATGAGTTTTTTCCACTATACCGAAATCACTCTGCTGCTGATCTGTTATCTGATTCTGGTCATCATCGCCGATTATATCTCCGAAAAATCAAGGTTTTTTGTAAAATAAAAAGCCGGGCGTCTCTGCCCGGCTTTTGTCATTTTAGAAGATTTTGCACTTGGATACCTGTCCGTTCCTGCGCATTTTAATTACTCAGCCACTTTCTGTTCTTCCCCGCCAAACCCTAGTGCGGCGTCAATCATCTGATCCAGCCGGATGATGCTTTGGCGCGCACGCTCTTTGTTTATCGTTCGGTAATGATGGGCTCCGCCTTCTTCCTCGTCCTTTTCATCCGCCCATTTAACCACCTTTTGGAGTGTCGTCCGTTCAATATCATTGGTTGGCAGGAAGGAATCGGTGTGAAAAAGAATTGCCAGTGCCGTCGTCTTTGCCCGAACCGGGTTTTCCCCAAGCCTGATCAGCAACTTGTGTGCGCGCTCTGCCCCCTTGATTGGATGAATATCATTCTGCTTATACAGCTCATAGTCCCACTTCCCGTTTCGAAACCAGGTAAAATGGCCGATATCATGAAGAAAGCCGGCTTTTGCGGCAATATCCACATCCACCCCGTGCTCCTTGGCAAGGTGGAAGGCGTGATAGGCAACGGCAATGGCATGGGCAAATCCCGAGCGCTTCACATACTTTTGAGTGATATGGTGTTCAAATAGATCCAGAAGCGTCACATCCCGCATTCAATTTCCTCCTTCTTTTCAATCAATGCTATCACATGGCAAGTCCCCTCTTTAGGGAACCAATACGCCATCCCGGCAGGAATATTTGGATTTTTGTGAGGATAACACAAACTGCATTGCTTCTCAACCTTTTTGTGATATATTCTAGCATTTAACTCATGCTTAACTCCAAAGATATTTTTCCCCTTCTTTGCCTAAAAACAAACAGGAGCCTGCCGTCTGGCAGAGGACCATGCGCCCTTCACTGAGGCCAGCAGGCGAGACAGGAGGATTTCCCCATTTTATTTCCTTACGGTTTGTACTCCATTCCCAGGGGTATATAAAGAGTGCAAGGCCAAAACAAAACAGAAGGGACTGGTTAAATTGCAAGATTTAACGGCGACTTCAGAATTAGTCTTTGGCATTGCAATCTGTGAGGGTTTTGCCGACAGGGCGATTGGCACCTTGGCCATGAATCGATATATTTAACATCGATACCTCCCCATCAGGCACTCCTATCACATGTCCTAATTAATGGGACAGAAAAAAGGTGCGAACCGAATGGTTTGCACCTTTTTTCTGTTTTCAGCCTTGGAGTTTTAAAAGATTCAAAACAGTGAAACGTTTGGTAAAAAATGGATGTTTTCTTGCTGCTATCCAAAGGTATGGATTAATAGATTACTGGGAAAGGAGCAATGCAGTTGAAAAAGAAATGGCCTTTACTCGCTTCCACCCTATTTGCCTCAGGTATGATTGTCGCTGGATGTTCAGGCGCGGAAGACCCGGCACCTCCTGCAGATGATCCTGTAATCGAAGAAGATCAAGCCCCTGAAGAGAATCAGGTGCCTGAAAATAACGGCAACAACCTCGGAGACCCTGACACCGACGGCGGCACCACCAATGATGGTACTACAAATGATGGTACTACAAATGATGGTACAAATGGCGGCAGCCCGGATGGCGGGATGACTGGCGGCGGAACGAACGGTGAAATGAATGGTGATGTTGAAGCTCCTGAAGATGGCGGAACGAGCGGCGAGGAGTTCGAAACAGAGGAATAACGCAAAAAACCCTTTCCAATTACGGAAAGGGTTTTTATGTTTTATGGATTTGTCGACCAAAGACCGGTCGATTTTACGAACACTCTAGGGTGGAGCTTCAGCTGTGCGACCATCATTTCGGCCAGATCCTCTGGCTGCATCACGTTGTCGGTGTTTTCGCCAACCAGCTTGTTTTCGACAGCAAGGTCTGTCGCCACTGTGCTTGGAGTCATCGCTGTCACCCTGATATTATGCTTCCTGACTTCCATCAGCAGGGACTCTGTCAAGCCAAGCACCCCGAATTTCGAAGCGCTGTAGGCACTTGTTACCGGCGCCCCCTTCTGGCCGGCTGTCGAGGAGATATTGATAATGTCGCCCGATTTCTTTTCCATCATTCCCGGTAGGACCGCCCTGGTTACATAATAGGTTCCCAGCAGGTTGACCTGGATGATTTGTTCCCATTCCTGGGGATCCAGTTCCAGGAAACCGCCAAATTTGGCAATACCCGCATTATTGATCAGGATGTCTATTGAGCCTAGTTCGGATGTGATATGTTCAACTGCATTCTCGACAGATTGCCGGTCGCCAACGTCTGCCGCTGCACCCGAAACATTGACTCCATACTGTTCCAGTTCAGCTGTGACTTTTTCAAGGTTGTCCATATTCTTGCCCAGCAGGCCGATATGGACTCCCTCAGCGGCAAGCGCTATGGCTGCAGCCCGGCCAATCCCCCTTCCTGCTCCGGTGATCAATGCTGTTTTGCCTTTTAAAGATTGCATTATAAAACTCCTTTCAGTACAGCGTTAAGAATGCCTGATTGCATCCTACAAGCTAGTTTACCCAAAAGTGGGCCCGCTGTCTCGAATGGAGCATCGAGGTCAATAAGCGGCCATTTTACTTTTATACCAACAGTCCCTATTAACGCAAATTCCCGGTGCTCTCTTTTTCTTTTTTGCGCTAACAACCGCTGTTAACGCAATTATTCCGAGCTCTCTTCTCTTTTTTGCGCCAACAAGCCCTATTGGCGCAGATTTCGTGGGGCTCCTCTTCTTATTTACGTTAATAAGCCCTGTTAACGTAATTTCACAGGAATCTCTCTTCTTTATTGCGCCAACAAGCCCATTTAACGCAAAATCCCGGGGCTCTCTCCTCTTTTTTGCGCCAACAAGCCGTAACGGAGCAGGGACACCTTAAATTATCTACACAAGTATAAACAAAAACTGGCCGCATTGGCGGCCAGTGTGGTTCCTCATTATAACGGCAGAAGCTTTACTGTCTGCCTGTTTTTTAATTGATTAATCATATCTAACCATTCCTGCGGCTTATTATCCAGTACAGAGTAATAGACCGTCAGGAAATCGACGATTTGGGCTGCCGGCAGTTCCTTAACAGAGCTGTCGAGTGGCATGAAGCACAAATCGAGCCCTTCAACGGCCGTGCCGTCATTTTCCCAGGAAGGATGCACATAGGTAAAATCCAGGCGTTCATAGCCAAGATGCGACAATACTTCCCGGCGGACAAATGGATTCATTGTTTGGACACCGCCAAAGTCGTGGTCGCCCCGGCGGTATGGGTCATAAATCTCCGCAAACATCCCAAACAGCTCGACACCCTGTTCCTGCGCCAGGTTGCTGAGGTCTTCCATGCGCTTCTCGGCGATGAAGCGGCCAAGACCGAGGCCAGGCCGGCCGACAATAGTAAAATCGGTCATCGCAATATTCCAGTCAGAATAATAGCGGTATTCGGTTACCCCCACCACTTCACCTTCGTGCACAGCAACAAAGACGCGGATGGAAGGATCCTCAAGCGGCTCCTTCCATAAGTCAAATTCAAGCACCTCTTCAGGGGGAAAAACTTCCTTCATCAAGTTATGGAGCTTGGCAAAAAGTGGATCCTCTATAGAATTAACTCGGATATATTCCATGGTCTATTTAGCTCCTTTTCAAACTTTCTTCCTGTTCCCAATCCGTGTACAAATCGGTGCGGCGGTCGCGCCATGTTGTCACTGAGCCGCGCTCGCGCACTTCATACAGCAGGCTAAGGTCAAGATCGGCGGTGACAATCATGTCATTGTTCAGCTCGCCTTCCGCCAGCAGGCCTTTAGGCGGGAAAGGAATATCATTCGGAGTGATAATGGCTGCCTGCCCAAAATTGGCCCTCATGAAATCAACAGTCGGCAGAGCACCTACTGTTCCTGTCAACACCACATAAACCTGGTTTTCAATCGCCCTCGCATGGCTTGTATAGCGAACACGGTGGAAACCATGGCGGTCATCTGTGCAGGAAGGGCAGAAAATCACATCCGCGCCTTTGGCCTTCGCCATCCGGACAATTTCCGGGAACTCGATATCATAGCAAGTCAACAAAGCAATCCTGCCCTTTTCGGTATCGAATACCCTGAAACTGTCGCCTGCAGACATATTCCACTCTTCCACTTCAGTCGGTGTGATATGCAGCTTGGCCTGCTCTTCAATCCTGCCGTCCGGATAGAACAAATGGGCCACATTATATAATTTTCCTTCACGGGCGAGTACATGTGTACCCCCGATTATATGCATCTTTGTATTCAAGGCGAACTGCTGGAACAAGTTCAGATACTGTTCCGTAAATCCCGGCAATTCGTTAATCGTCAGCCGTGTTCCCTGCTCACTGCCGATGGAAAGCAATTGGGTAGTAAAAAATTCAGGAAACAGCACAAATTCAGAACCATATTCCTGTGCTGTTTTTATATAGTGCTCACATTGAGCAGCAAATTCTTCAAACGACCTGATCGTATGAAGATGATATTGAACGGCAGATACTCTTAATTTCATACCCAATCCCTCCAGGCAAAAAAATAATAAGTCTCGAAACAAGGGAATCGAAACATCGAGACTCATTATAAAACATTCGCATGAAATTGAATATAGTTTTTTGCCTTTTTTTTAGCGGACAGCTGTCCAATTTTTATAGAGGTTCCTTATACACGAAAAAGCCTGGCCAAGCAGGCCAGGCTTTTTTAACTAACCCTCGTATCTTCGAGCAGATGTTTCACCGCGTGCAGGTCGACTCCCTTTGTTTCTGCCAGAATTTCCACCGTATGTTCCACTTCCTCTTCCGTGAACCGTTCCCTTCTCAGCACTTCAATCGCTTTAGACAATTCCACTTACGTCCACTCCTCTGCCTTTTTTACTTTATATAAACCTAAACGGTCTCTCTTAAACATAATGAAGCAGACCAATAAATGGAATTTACGGAATATATTTATCGGAATTTACAGAAATTACATAGCGAAATAAACCGGAACATACGATATTTTGTCGAAAGCCTGCCGGCTACGAAGTCAGAAACCTGTCGCATCCTGCGCTTGCCCGAGAAATAATCTCCCTAGCGGACACCGTTGTCAATCTGCAGCTGTCCCCTGTTTGTATCCAAAATGGCGTTTACACCAAGAGGTATGCCGAAATTCGGGCTGCAATGGCCAGCTTTAAGGCCATGAACCGCCGGCCGGTTGGCCACCTTCAAGTAGTGTTCCAGAACCTCAGCCAGCTCAAATGAAGGCTTGTCTTCCGTTGTGCAGTCATGAAAATCGCCAAGCACGATTCCTGCCGCATTTTGCAGTTTTCCGGCGAGTAAAAGCTGGTTTAGCATCCTGTCGACGGAGCGCGGTTCCTCGTTGATTTCTTCCATAAACAAGATCTTCCCTGTTGTCTCGATCTCATAAGGCGTTCCGAGCGTGCTCGTCATCAATGTCAAATTTCCGCCTGTAAGCCGTCCAAAAGCCAGCCCGTCCACGACTGTTTGCAATGGGGGATGGCCACCGTAAGGAAAGGACTGCTGCTGATCACTGAACACTTGCTGAAAACTCTCCCTGGTATCGGGGTCTATGCTCTCCCGGCCAAAATCGGAGGCAATCATCGGCCCATGAAAAGTGACCAGGCCGGTGTTTTTGGCTATGGCCAAATGTAAAAACGTAATGTCGCTGTACCCCCAGAATATCTTCGGGTTTTTGCTGATCAATGAATAATCCAACAGTGTTGCCATCCTGGCGCTGCCATACCCGCCGCGGGCACAGAAAATGGCTTTGATCTCCCTGTCCCTGAACATTCTGTGCAAATCTTCCGCCCTTTCCTCGTCGCTGCCCGCAAGATAGCCCCATTCCTTATGCACATGTTCTCCAAGTTGTACTTGCAGCCCTGATTCCACCAGGAACTGTACCCCTTTTTCCAGTGCCTGGCGCTTAGGCGTTCCCGCAGGCGCCACCACTCCAACTGTATCGCCTTTCATTAATTTCATTGGTTTTATCATATGCCCGTCCCCCTGTTCAGAGGTATCTATATGAGCCAGATTTCCTTTTATGACAAAAGCAGGCAGGTGTCATCACAAAAAAAGTACAAGCATATAGTTGTAGAAGCACATGCAAAGGGGGCTGGAATAATGATTAGGACGGGGGTAAGAGCGGGCTTGTTCCTGCTTTTGTTTTTAGGTGCGCTCGAGCTTGTCATTACAGAGCTTGAGCGATATTTTCCCGATGAGGACGCTGTCACGGTTTCTTCCTTTAAAAGCGAAGAGGAGCTTCGCGAAGAGATGCTGCCGCAGCTGGAAATGTTCCTGGTCGGCCGGGAGGAAGTGGATGGCTATATGGTCGAGACGTACCGGGAATATGAAATTATTAAAGATTCAGAGGGGAAGCTTATCCAAAAGACTGCGACCGAAAATTACGAGTATATCCGCTATAAACAGTAAAAGCACTATCCTGGAAGGACAGTGCTTTCCGCTCTTTAGACAGTAACGCCAACAAAGAATTCTTCGTACAGGGCTTTTACCGCTTTCTTTTCATCTGCCTCGATGACGCCGAACATCATGCTCACTTCGGAGGAACCCTGGTTGATCATCTCAATGTTCACGCCACTCGCTGCCAAAGCTTTTGCCGCCCGGGCCATTGTTCCGACATTGCAGCGCATGCCTTCGCCTACCACCATGATCAGGCTGAGGTCATGCTGGACTTTGACTTCGTCCGCCCCAAGCTCGGTTTGGATTCTTTGCAGGATATCTTTTTCCAGCACATAATTCAGCTGGTCCTGGCGCAGGATGATCGAGATATCATCGATCCCGGATGGAAGATGCTCGTAGGAAAGATGGTATTCCTCGAGAATCTGCAGCAGCTTGCGTCCAAACCCGATTTCGCGGTTCATCAGGTATTTGCTGACATAAATGCTGCAAAAACCGCCGTCACTGGCAATGCCGACTACCGGGCCATTCTGGTTTTTCCGCTGATGGACAATCCTTGTTCCCAGAGCCTCCGGGTTGTTTGTATTTTTAACATGGACGGGAATTTCCGCATGGAAAGCAGGCATCAAAGCCTCATCATGGAAAACGGAAAACCCTGCATAGGAAAGCTCCCGCATTTCCCGATATGTGAGCTCCCTGATTTCCTTTGGATTTTTGACAATGGACGGATTTACAGAATAAACCGCATCGACATCCGTGAAATTCTCATATACTTCGGCTTTAATTCCATTTGCGACAATTGAGCCGGTAATATCCGATCCGCTCCTGGAGAAAGTGGCAATATCACCTTCCTTTGTATAGCCAAAGAATCCAGGAAAGATCAGGATTCCGGACTTTTTCCGGAGTTCGTACAAATTCTCATAGGCCTCAGGCAATACCTGTGCATTCCCCGGCTCATCACTGACAAACAAGCCCGCATCCTTCGGGTTTATATAGCTCGCTTCCACGCCCCTGGACTGGAAATAGGCAGCAACAAGCTTGGCATTATTATCTTCCCCGCTCGCTTTTACCGATTCGATGAAATGATCCCTGCTTTTCGATGTGTCAGCCAGAAGCTGCATGAAACTGTCTGTAATGATTTCGATGATTTCATCCCCGAGCTCCAGTTCACGGGCAATGCTGGAATACCTTTGGATAACAGCATCAAAGTACTCCCCGGCTTCTCCTGTCTCCAGCATATGCTCTGCACAGGCAATCAAAAGATCGGTTACCTTTATATCATCAGGGTACCGCTTCCCAGGTGCGGATACGACTACCACCTTTCGCTCAGAATCCGAAACAACGATGTTATATACTTTTTCCAACTGTTCCCCGGAAGCTAACGACGAACCTCCGAATTTTACGACTTTCATTTGGCCATCCTCCGCAAAAGTTTTATTTTTCATTATGCCCCTAAAGTTTTGAAGATGCAAGAATTTTCTATCTAATTCTTGTTTCGGCAGGGACTCGCCATAAAAAAAAGCTGCAAGGCAGCTTCAGGGTAATACTATTGATTCTTAAGCAGCATCAGGAAAGATGTTACGGCCTGATGCCGATCAGCTTAAGGAAATGGGTGAGGATCCTTGCAGTCAGGCCCCAAATGACTTGTCCCTCATAATGGTAAAAATACTCATCCATTTGCCTTGCCTGCCAATTATAATTCTCACCACCGACAATCAGGTCAAAAGGAAATCCATCCTCAGGCTGCACCTGAAAATTGATTTTATGGGTATCAGGCTCTGTATCCTTGAAGAATGAAAGGGGAACTGTGAAAATATCGCCTACCTCGTCAGGGTTAGGGGAGATTTTAGCCGGATTGGCAATCACACCGGCAAATGGATAGATGATCGTCCCAAAAGCGGAAACCATGTAATCGAGGGGGATGACATCGGTAATATCGCTTTCTTCAAGTCCGAGCTCTTCCATTGTCTCCCTGATGGCACCATATTTTTCATCCGGGTCGCTTTCATCCAGTTTCCCTCCAGGAAAGCATACCTCCCCTGGCTGCCTGCGCAAATGGTTCGCCCTCACCTCAAACAGTACATGAGCCTCATTGTCCACCTCGACAAGCGGGAGCAGCACAGCAAACCGGAAAAAATCCTCCTGCCCTAAAATACCGGGAGTTCTGCCGCTAAATTTCCTTAACAGTTTATCAGCTTTCATGATTTCACCTCGATTCAAACACAGTTCTATTATACCCCAAATAAAGCAAAACGTGGAAATCAGCGCTTCCCTGTGATGCCGCCATCTTCAGCCCATAGCAAGTAGCCCTCGGTTTGAGCTTAAGGGTTTCTAAAGGTACAATAGGATAAAACAGACAAGGAGCTTCGTCATGGAAAATTATAAAATTTTGTTTCTCGATATTGACGGGACCATCCTCAGGCCCGACAACACCATTGAGGATTCCACGAAAACCGCCGTCTCGGCCATGAAGGAAAAAGGAATTGAGACGGTTCTTGCCACAGGAAGGCCCATCCATGAAATCAGGGAGATAGGCGAAGAGCTGAACATCTCTTCTTATATTGGGTACAATGGGGCATTGGCCATATACAATGAAGAAGAAATCTTTTCGGAACCAATGGATGCCGAAAAAGTCAAAGCCATCCTTGACGTCGCGGAAAAACAGCGGCACGAAGTGGTCCTTTATACAAACAACAGGAACTACTTCACATCAATGGACTCCAGAAAAGTGGAGGACTTTATGCAAATGTTCCATTTGAGGCAAAATGCCCTTTTTACAGAGGATGTGCTTCACGATATTCTTGGGTTGACCATTATCGCCAGAGAGGAAGAGAATCACCGGAAGTATAACCTCGGAAATGACATTCATTTATCGCAGGTTAATATAGAAGGGATGCGCCACTGCTTCGATGTGATCAGGAATAAAGTCAATAAGGGCATCGGCGTCGAATTTTTACTGGACCGCCTCGGGATTCCGCGGGAGGCTTCGATCGCTTTTGGAGACGGGATGAACGATAAGGAAATGCTTGCAGCAGTAGGCGAAGGTTTCGCAATGGGCAATGCCCATGAGGACCTGTTTCCATATGCCAAACATAAAACAACGGCAGTTACCGACTCCGGCATCTACAATGGCCTGAAGCAGCTTGGGTTGTTGGATTAATGGAGTA
Source organism: Mesobacillus campisalis (assembly GCF_000986785.1). Classification (GTDB taxonomy): domain Bacteria; phylum Bacillota; class Bacilli; order Bacillales; family Cytobacillaceae; genus Mesobacillus_B; species Mesobacillus_B campisalis. The sequence continues at coordinate 50,295 of NZ_LAYY01000015.1, forward strand.
AACCGCCGGAGTGCAAGGCGGCTGTGCCATGCATGGGGCTTTTGATGGACAGCGGAGTCTGAAGGTGCGCGGCCATCTGACTTTACTACGTTTAAAAAATAAACGGAAAAATTCCGCTTAAATGAGGAAATACTTGTATTTCCCGCAATATAAGCGGAGTTTTTCCGTGTATATTGATTTAATCCTTAGATTTAGTCCTAAAAAGAGGGGTTAATCGGAAAATGTCCGGTTATTTCTGCATTTTTAGCCCCTACTATTTACCTTAACCGGAATTTCTCCGTCTAAAATTCCTTGCCGCACAGGTAATCAACAAAAGATCACTACAGACCCCGTAACCGCCTGCCATTTCCGTACCTATGAATTTATTCCCTGTTCAGCAGATCTTCCCCGGCAATGCCAGGGTTGGTCATTTCGAAAGGATTCAGGATGATATCAAGCTCTTCTTCTGTCAGGACATCATACGCCAGGCACAGTTCCCGCACGGATTTTCCCGTTAAGATCGCTTCCCTGGCGATTCTGGCCACCACTTCATATCCCAGGTGAGGGTTGACCGCAGTTATGATACCGACACTCCGTTCGACGTCCTCCCTTAGCTTCTCCTTATTAGCCTCAATCCCTGCTAAGCAATATTCGGTGAATACCTCAAAAGCATTGTTCATGATGGAAATGGATTGAATCAAATTAAAAATAAGCACCGGTTCCATGACGTTTAACTCCAATTGTCCTGCTTCCGATGCGAGGCAGATGGTATGGTCATTGCCAATCACCTGGAAAGCGACCTGGTTGATGAGCTCGGCCATTACCGGATTCACCTTGCCCGGCATGATGGAAGAGCCAGGCTGGCGCGAAGGCAGGGAAATCTCATTGAAGCCGACACGCGGGCCGGAAGCCATCAAGCGCAAGTCATTGGCAATTTTGGACATATTCATCATGCATACCTTGAGAGAAGCTGAAACCTCGGTGTAAGCATCCGTATTCTGGGTCGCATCAACCAAATGCTCGGCGTTGACGAGCGGCATACGGCTGATATCCGCCAAATGTTCGACAACTCGTGTTATGTATTTGGGATTCGCATTCAGCCCGGTTCCGACAGCCGTAGCCCCCATATTGACCTCATATAGGTGGGTGCGAGTATTGTCTATCCTTCTGATATCCCTGGCTAGCACCCTGCTATATCCTTTGAACTCCTGGCCTAGCCTTATAGGAACGGCATCCTGAAGATGGGTCCTCCCCATTTTGATATATGAGTCGAATTCTTCCGCTTTTTGTTCAAACACGGCGTGCATCTTCTTCATCGTGTACAGCAGCTGTTCCAAGAGTGACAGGACGGAAATGTGCATCGCTGTCGGAAACGCATCATTGGTGGATTGGGCCATATTCACATGGGTATTCGGGCTCAGGCTGAGGTAATCACCCTTTTGTTTTCCAAGGATTTCAAGCGCCCGGTTGGCAATGACTTCATTGGCGTTCATATTGATGGAGGTGCCTGCCCCTCCCTGTATTGGATCGACAATAAACTGGTCATGCCATTCGCCATCGATGATTTCATCTGCGGCTTTCACAATCGCCTCTCCCAGTCCGCTATAGAGCCTGCCGACTTCCATGTTTGCGAGGGCCGCTGCCTTTTTTACCATCGCAAGAGCCCTGATCAATTCCCCGTGGATACGATATCCGGTGATTGGGAAATTTTCAACCGCCCGAAGTGTCTGGATTCCATAATAAGCATCTTCCGGCACTTCCTTTGTTCCAAGAAAGTCTTTTTCTGTTCGTACATTTGCTTCTGCCAAAGCTTTCTCCTCCTACAAGCCTGTAATGTTATTGGATTGTGTCATTCTTATTGTAACCGAAAGACCCCCAACATCCCCAGCAAATTCCCTTCCACTGCCTCATGTTTTTGTCGTAACGCACGTGCATTTGTTGTTTTATGGACCGTCCTGGTGAATCCGCACTTGTTTTGATAGCTTTTGTCACCTTGCAGGAAAAAGGGTGCCCCTGTGCTGAATTGAAATAAAAACCAATTGAGTCCTGCTTTCGATACTCAGGTCTACTAAATAAAGAAAGGGTTGGCAAAAATGAAAGACACTCAATTTATGAAGGCTTACACCATTAAAGAAGTTTCAAGGAAAATCAATGTTCCTTCCGGTACCATCCGTCAATGGGAAAAAGACCTCGAAGGGCTGCTAGTCGTCCCGCGCACCAGACAAGGAGCAAGATTTTATACAGACCAGGAAATCGAACTGCTGGCAAAAATCAAACAAATGCGCAGCAAAAACCTAAGCAAGGATATGATTCGCGAACTTCTGCAAAAACATATGGAGCTTTCTTCAAAAGGGGGTTCCGAACCAGGACCGGCCCCGGCTGCCAACCTGCCGATGGTCCAGGAAAACGCTCATGTCCAGCAGGCACAGCCCCCGGCTCCTCCCAAGCAGCCGGACTTTGATGTCGAAGGCTTTTTCCATGCGCTCGAAGCCTATAAGCAGGATCTCCTTCATGATGTGAAGATGGAAATCCGCCACAATCTCCGCAGTGAAATCGTCGACGAAGTCAAAAAGGACATCGCTTCAGGCTCCCTGCAGACAATCAAGGCCCTTTCCTTATCCATTTCAAGATCCAAGGAAAGGATGAAAGCGGATTTGGACGAGCTTTCAAAACAGGTTGCGAAAGCTTCGGAACATACTTCCGAGACTGTTGAAAACCTGTCCAGCACACTTGTTACGACTGCAAAGGGAACGGAAGAGAAGGTTGGCTCTCTTTCGCAGGACGTTGCGAAGCTTTCGAAAGGCACAGCCAGGGAGCTTTCGAACCTTTCACAGAGCGTTACAAAGGTCACGAGCAGTACCAAGAAGGAGGTTACCGCTCTTAAAGATAATGTCGCCAAGCTGACAAAGGGAACCGCAAAGGAAATGTCGACTCTTTCCAGCAGCATTGCGAAGCTTTCGAAAGGTACTTCCGAAGAGCTCCAGGCCCTGGCTTCACGCTTGGATGAAACCTCTGATGAATTTAAAATATTGACAGAATACATTGCCGAGAACAAGGAAATGACAGCAGCCGAATTAAGCACGCTGAACGAACAGCTTGCCATGGACAGGGAATATTACCTTGAAACGATTAAACTGGAGCGGGAAAATTTCCGCGGCGAAATCCAGCAGCGCGACGAGGTGTTCAAAGGGATGGTCGACACTTTCCGGGAAGCCGCTGCCGCAAAGGCAGACGGCAGCAAAAAATGGTGGAAGCCCTGGAAGTAAAGGAGAAGGCAATCCTTTAAAGGAAAGAGCGATAATTTACAAAAAACAACCATCTCCAACAGCTTAAAGAGCCATCCAGGAAAAATCCCGGCTGGCTCTTTGTCATTTAGGTCGATGGTCAAGGAAATTCTGATAAGCGAAACCCCTCACCTGTTCCTCGCTGAAATGCTTCAGCAGCTCATTGATCAGGTTTGGATACAGCGAAGCGTTCTCCAGGCCGCTTACATGGCTGGAAATTCCGTCAAAGTCTGAACCAAAGCCAAGGTTATTCACACCGCCAAGCGCGCAGAAGCGGTCGATATGGCGGACCACATCCTGAACATTCGCTTTCCCTCCTTCGACGACAAAATCCGGAAAAAATACAACATGCAGCATGCCGTTTTTTTCAAACAGCGCGCTCGCCTGCTGGTCATGCAAATTGCGGACATGATTGCAGAGATGCCGTGAATTGGAATGGCTGGCAATCGGATATTCAGCCACTTCGAGGCAATCCCAGAAAGCTTTTTCACAAAGATGCGAGACATCGGTCAACACTTTATGCTCGTTGTTCAACTGGACAATTTCTTTTCCAAATGAAGTCAGCCCTGCTCCCCGGGGCTCCCCTGCACCATCTGCGGCAAGGTTGGCATTGTTCCAGGTGAGGCCGACTGAACGGACACCAAGCTGGTAGAGGATCCGGAGCTTTCCAAGGTCATTTCCGATCGCATCCACTCCTTCAAGCGAAAGAAACGCACCAACCCTTCCCTTTTCAAGAGTGTCAAAATCCTCCCAGTGCTTAAGATGCTTCATATCCGGATTTCTTCCAAGCACTTCACGATAAAACAAGTCGATTTGTCCAAGAGCTGCATCAAATTTATGCTCCTGCTTGATGTCAGGGTCGATAAAAATGGCAAAGCACTGGACAGCCACGCCTCCTTGCATAAGACGCTGCAGGTTCGCATCCAGCTGTGGTCCATCAGCAAAGCGGAGCTTCCCCTCTGCTTCCTGCAGCTTTAGCAATGCATCGCAATGCAGGTCAATGATATTCACATAAAATCCCCCTTTAAGGACTGGCTTAGCAGATGTACACTCTTAAAAATAATTATACATGAGATTGATTAATGTGTTATTATGTATTACAATTTAGAGTACAATGAATGAATAACCATTCATTTCCAAATGTAAACCGTTCACGACTTTGGCTTAATTACATATTGTAGAATAAAGTCTGCAATTAATAGAGGTGGAAGAACATGCTGGTAATGAAATCATACTTTCTGAGCGAGGTCGAAAGGTACCAAATGGAAACAATCGTCCTCGGCGCAATGAAAGACCTTTCAGAGGCAGAAATTTTGGACCTGGATGACCGTGAATTGATGGAGCTGGCAGACAAGTGCAAGAAAAAGGAACTTATCTAGCGATAAGTTCCTTTTTCTTCATAAAGCGCCCTATCGTTTCGAAGCTCTGTATCCGGCTGCTTTGGCCTCTTCCTCCGAACAGAACCAGACTATATTGTGCTCTGATACTTCATCGTAATAATTGCCTGAAGGCACATGGTAAATTTTTGAGTTTCTGTTTCCTTTTATCTTCCCTTCACACGTACCATCACTTGCTGCTTCGGGAACTTCGCTTTGCTGTTCTGCTGCCTCGGAAGCATATCCCTTTTCCAGGACATAATCCTCAATGCTCCAGATACCATTCCCCGCTGTTTCCGCTTTTCGCTGAACTTCACGGAATGTGTCCACATATTTCGTATTTGGCGGAAAAACGGCGACCCTTGCCAATCCTTCTTCAATCAAAGTCTGATTGAAGAGCTGCTCTCCAAGCCAAACGTAGGCAAGAACACGGCCATAGCGGTCCCTTTCCTGGACATCCAGTTCAAGAAGAACGTCCTTGCCTGTCAGCCGGGAAGTCGTGAATTCCGAAGCTTCCTTGCCAAATGGCTGTACACCCAGCTTCGGGTGCTTCGTCTCAGGGGTATCAATCAAGGTCATCCTTACTGTTTCTTCCCGCCCATTATCGAGCCTTACCTTGAAGGTATCCCCGTCTACCACCGAAAGAACTTTTCCCCTAAGGCCCTCGATGTCCTCGTTAACAGGACTGTCCACTATTTCTTTGGCCTGATTCCGGCTTTCTGGTGATCGTTCCTGGGGAGCAGACTGGTCCTCTGTCTGACGAGGCTCCTCGACAACACCGCCACAGCCTGCCAAAATAAACAGCAGCACTATCAAACTTGCAAACAAATAATTTCTCATCCCGCACTCCTTTAAATCAAAACTCACGATTGCTATTTTACCACACAAACAAAAAGCGTGCCTGACCCCCGGTGCGGTAACGCGTTACCGCATCGGGGGTCAGGCACGCTTTAGTCAGATGAAGCTTCAGTGTTGTTCTTTTTCCAGGATGACGTGGAAGAAGAAGATGGACAAGCCGCTGATGATGATGATCAGGAGCGAGGCAATCGCTGCTTCCTGGATCATTTCATCGCTCGCATACTGGAACGCTTTCGTCGCAAGCGTGTAGAAATTAAATGGCTGAAGAATCAGGGTTAATGGCAGTTCCTTCAATATATCGACAAATACGAGGATGAAGCCGCTGAACACTGCCCCTTTGATCATTTTCAGGTCCACTTTAAAAAAGGTCTTTGTAACCGGCATGCCGAGCAGGCGCGACGCTTCCGTGAACGAACGCCCAACCTTCTCGAACCCTGCCTCAATGGAGTTGTAGCCGATGGCAAGAAACCTGATCACATAGGCGAAAATCAGCATGCTGACACTCAAGCTTAAAATCAATGTCGGCTGCAGGCCGATTGCCTCGTAAAATGTAAACAGCTTTTTATCCAGCGCAATAAAAAGAGTGATGACCCCTATGGCAATAACAGCCCCAGGCATCGAATAGCCAAGGATCGTCACCCTGGACATGGCTTTTGCCACCCTTCCATCCGTGAGCCTTGTATAATTCCCGATTATCAGCGCTGCTGCGACAATCACGCTCGCCGCAATCACTGCGACAAACACCGAGTTCCAAATCAGCCGGAAGAATTCCCCGGTAAAAATAAGCTCATAGGTCATGACGGCCCAATGTACAAGCTGAACAAACGGAATCAGGAAAGCGAGTGAAAAGATGGCAAGGAAATAGGCGAACATTCCCCAGCCCTTCAGGCCGGTTAGCTCCATTTTTTGAATAGGGCGTACTTTGGAAGTGGAGAAGCTATATTTTTTCCGCCCTCTAAACAGTTTTTCAAGGACCAGAATCACAATGACAATGCTCATTAGAATTCCTGCAAGCCGGACAGCCGAGCCATGGTCCCCCATGCCGAACCAGGCCTGGAAAATGGCGGTACTGAAGGTTGGAATCCCGAAATACTTGACGACTCCAAAATCATTCAGGACTTCCAGGACCACAAGGCTTGCTCCGCCAATGATCGCCGTGCGGGAAATGGGGATGACCACCCGGTAAAAGATTTCAAACGAAGAGCTGCCAAGCAGCCTCGCATTTTCAATCAGCGAAGCTGCCTGTTTTTCCAGAAAGCTCCTTGTGATGATATACACGTACGGAAACAAAAACATCGTGAAGATAAACACGGCTCCAGGCATTGTCATGATGTCAAAGTACTTTTGCTGGACCTGGACATCAAAGGAATTCCTCAAAGTGGTCTGGATGACGCCAGTGTAGTTTAAAATACCATGGTAGGTATAGGCTCCTATGTAAGGTGGTATCGCCAGCGGCAAAACGAGCGCCCATTTAAAGAAATTTTTAAAAGGAAAGTCATAGGCCGAGACAAACCACGAAGCGCTCACGCCAATCAGGATGGTAAACAGCGCCGTGAAGATTACGAGAGTCAAAGTATTGAATATATAGCTTTTCAGGAGAAACTCTTTAATATGGTACCAATTCTCATTGGGGGGCGTGAATAGCTGGGCGAATACAGAGATGTTTGGCAGGAGAATGATCAGAACAAACAATAATGTGAGCACAGCCCATCCATTTAGGTGCATTTTCAAGTTTCTTACCCACTGCATTGATTGAACCTTCTTCCCATCCTGTTGTAGGCATCCCCTGCTTTTGACCGGCAGCTGTATGCATTCGTGTGTTGCCCATCCTAAAAACCCTTGCAATCTATCATAACGCTTTTCAGTTTAATTATAATGAAAATCATTCTCAAGTCAATTCAAGTTCAAGGTGTTTCCTAAGTAATAAATGACAATATAGTGAAAACCAGCTGCCGCTCAGCCAAGGGACCGTTAGAGCAAACGCTTTTATACCAGATGATGCTTGACGGCATACAGGGCGGCCTGTGTCCTGTCGGCAACCTCAAGTTTGCCAAGCAGGTTGGAAACATGCGTTTTTACGGTTTTTTCGGTAATGAACAAGGCTGCCGCAATTTCTTTGTTGCTTTTCCCTGATGCGATTTCCCGAAGGACTTCCCTTTCCCTTTTAGTCAGCTGTTCCGCCAGCTGGTTCTCCTTTCTCCGTTCGTTGGACAAGTTGGCGAGAAGCTGTGAAGTGGCCTTCGGATGAAGCTGGCTTTCCCCGGCCATCATCTTTCGGATGCATACCACCAGGTCATCCGGTTCAATATCCTTAAGCTGATACCCTGAAGCGCCTGCTTCCATGGCAGGCAGCACATGGTCCTGGTCGGAAAAGCTGGTAAGGATCATAATTTTTATTTCAGGCTGCTCCTTCTTGATGATTTTCGTCGCCTGTATTCCATCCATCACCGGCATGACAAGGTCCATCAATATCAGGTCAGGTTTTTGAGTCCTGGCCAGTTCAACCGCTTCTTTGCCGTTCCCTGCTTCCCCGATAATTTCAAAATCATGCTGGGTCCGCAGAAAAAAGACCAATCCCCTTCTGACAATATGATGGTCATCGGCAATCAAAATTTTCGTTCCCATATTGTTTCTCTCTCCTTTTAAATAGGCAGTTCAATGGTGATTTCCGTTCCTTGCCCATGGCTGGACTTAAGATGAAACCTCCCTTTAAGCGCTTCTGTCCGCATCTTCATGCTCTTTAGGCCAAGAGAAGGCAGCTCGTGGTTTTCATCATGCTGAAAACCGCATCCATCATCCCGGATGCTCATGACCACCGATTCATCGCTTATTTTAAAATGAAGGTGAACAATGGATGTCTGTGCATGCTTTTTGCAATTGGCCAATGCCTCCTGGCCGATTCGCCACAGTGCCTCCTCCACCCTTGCTGGAAAGGATGCAATACCCGTCACCTCTGCATGAATCGTCAGTCCCAGCATCCCTGCGTATTCCTTCAGGCTGCTTACCAATCCCTTTTCCAGCCCACGGGGTTTCAACTGCCAAATGAGGCCCCGCATTTCTCCGAGTGCTTCCTGGGCGAGATCCTGGATATACCCAAAAGTTTCCCGGACTTCTCCTGTGGACATTTCCATGCCGCCGCGTGCGGTCAGGGTGAGCGAAAAAAGCAGCTGATTGACCGAATCATGCAGATCCCTGGCAAGACGGTTCCGTTCAGCAAGCAATACTGTCTCCTGTTCCCGCTGTGTCAGGTGAATTCTTTTCAGCGCGGTCCCTATTTGGAAGGCTACCCCCTCGAGCAGGGCAAGTTCATCGCTCCTGAACTCCTTTTTCTTTGGCGATCCAACATTCAGGAGACCGAACCGTTCGCCACCCGCCCGGAGTGGGACGGTTGCATGGTGGGTCAGCCCGCCGGTGTCTTCGCTTCCTTCTACAATCGCCTCTTCAATACGCTTGCATTCTATGATGTTAGTAGCCTTGGTTAATTGCTTTTTATAATAACGGCTGACACACCAGCAATCTCCCTGGCACATCCTGCGTTTGTTTTCAGCTGACAATGCTGGCGGCAGATGTTCTTCCGCGGCAAGAACATGACGGCCGCTTTCATCTATAAGAAAGACCCAGCCTGTTTCAAGCCCGGTAAGATGCAGCAGTTTTTTTAACACCTGGGACAGCATGAGTTCGCTCTCCGTGCTTTCGTTCAATACCTCGGCAATTTCCTTCAGGATGCCGATTTCTTCGTATCTTGCGTCCATCGCCATGAACTTCCTCCTAAATCGGTATCTTTTCCCATTATATCTGCTTTTTAAATAAAGAACCCTACTCTTTAAGGAGATACCCTGTACAAATCAGGCGGCTCCCCTGCTATGGAAAGCCGCCATTCTTCTCTTCTTATGGTGATGATTTTAACGATACCTTTCTTCCTTAAAAGGATTGGCGGTCATCGAGTAGCCCATTTCCTCCCAGAATCCTGCTTCATCTTCTTTCATGAAACGGATGCCGGATACCCATTTGGTCCCTTTCCACAGGTAAAAGGTCTCCGGGGGAATAAACCGGAGCGGAAAGCCATGCTTTGGATCCAAATCGGCCCACTCGTTATGTTTATCCTTCCAGCGGAACACGAACAAGGAGTCATCTCCCAAAAGCTCTTTCAGAGGCAAATTCGCATTATACCCAAAGCGGTCACCATCGTAATAACCATAAATCTGGACGTAATTCACACCATCCTCGAGCTCTACAAGATTAAGCAGTTCGCGAAAAGGCACCCCCTCAAAGCTTGTTCCAAACTTTGACCACGTGGTGACACAATGCATGTTCACAGTGGACACCCGTGTTGGCAGGCTCATGAATTCCCGATAAGTCAATAGGACCTCGTTTTTCACCTCGCCAAACAGCCTGAAGTTCCAGGTTGCTTCATCAAACTGATACACATCCCCAACGTGGAGGATTGGCCATTTCTCACTTTCGAATTGTCCTGGCGGCAGCTGTTTTTCCAACCAATTCACCTTCCATCTGATCTGTTTTTTTTATCATAGTGGTTTTGGCATAAAGGATGCAAGGAAACAGGTGCCTTCTCTGCCCGTTTTGGACTTCAGACCGAAGGTGAAATTCCACAGCCATAGCCTGCTTATAAAATCAAATTCATATCACCAAATTCATGCCAAAGGTATCGGCTTTTAACTGCCTCCTGATAAGCGCACAGCAAATGGTGTTCCGAAACAAAAGCGGTAAGCATATCAAGATGGCTTGCTTTCGGTTCATGAAATCCGGTAAGGATGCCATCAGTTATGTTTAATCGGGTATCCCTGCTGACGTAGAGATTTGTCGAACCTGAAAGCTTCCCGCCTTCTCCCACTGTTTCAATGGCGCGGACCACCGTCGTTCCTGCAGCAATGATTCGGCCGCCGGCAGCTTTTGTGCTGCTGATTTTCTGCATAACCTCTCCAGGAACATGATACGTTTCCTCATGTTCTTCAGGATGAAAATCAAAGTCTTCACCCAGGTAGCTCAGCCCGGTATGAAGCTGAATAAAGGCAATAGAGACGCCCATATTCTGCAGCTGAAAGAGCAGTTCCCAGCTGAATGCCCTCCCGGCTGACGGCATTTCCACCGAGCCTGGACTGCTGGCAAAAACAGTCTGGTAATAGTCGAGCTTCCATGGCTTTTCAATATATTCATAGGTAATCGGTTCGCCAATATCATAAAAGATGTTATATAGCTCTGTGCCTGCTTGTGAAAAAAGGATGGACTTTATGGGTGAAGAGGCTTTCTCTCCCGTAATGACTCCTGAAAGTCCAGGTGAAAATTGCAATGTATCCCCCACGCTTGCTCCGGCAGCGGCCACAAGCGCCTCCCAGGTGCTGTCATCCTTCCGCCTTGCCAGCCGAACTTCAACATCAGTGTCCATCAAGGCCTTCCCGCGTTTCCAGGTTCCTTTTAAAAGAGCGGGAACTGTTCTGCTTGAATTTAAAACAATCAAGTCTCCCGGCTTCAGATAATTCCCCAGCCGGAAGAAGGAATCATGAATCCTTCGCCCCGATATCCGGTCCAGCACCATCATCCGGACTTGATCCCTGCGGATGCCCCGTCTTTCAGGAGGCATCGAGGCGTTTAATTCCGGCGGCAGTTCAAAGTCAAGCTGAGCGGTTGTCATAGCGTATCCTCCCATCTAAATTGCTGTGCTTCAAACCGGAGCCCTGTGACACCATCCGATTTTTCCGATCCAAGGTAAAGAAACACGTCTGTAAGGCTTTCCGGCTCGGCGAGTTGATAATCACACTCCGGAACAGCAAGGATATGCATTTGAGTATCCATTTCCCCCGGGTCGACCATATTGACTTTGATTTTTGTTCCTTGCAGCTCATCGGCCCATGTCTCCGTAAGACCCTCCAGTGCAAATTTGGAAATTCCGTATGCGCCCCAGCCAGCATACCCAGTATATCCGGCCTCCGATGTTACATTGATGATGCTGCCCATGTTTCTTTGAAGCATTCCTGGAAGCACTCGGCGCGTTACAAGAAAAGGCGAAAAGGCGTTTACCCTTAACACTTCCATAAAATCATCTACTGGATAATCCAGCAGCAAAGGCATTGGACTGGGACCGAGTATGGATGCATTATTGATTAGAACGTCCACATGGCCAAATGTTTCCTCTGTCATGGCCGCAAAGCGTTCGACATCACGAGTATTCCCCACGTCTGCGCTGACAGCTAGCACTGTGCTTCCCAAAGCTTCTGCTTCCTCCTTAACCTTTAAAAGAGGAGCCAAGTTCCTGGCGCAGATGGAAAGGGAGGCGCCTTTCCTTGCAAAAGCCAGTGCCAGCGCCCGTCCAAGACCTCTTGAAGCACCTGTAATCATGACCACATTATTATTAAAATCATTCACTTTGATCTCTCCCTTTACGTTTTTTCATCTGCTTTAAGCTTAACGGGTATGGAAGCATTTTCCCTCCATAAAAAGCAGGAACAATTTCTACTACTTTAGGATGAGAAATTGGACCTAGTTTCAAAATCTGTAAAAAAGTGTATTAAAGGAATAGTACGAAAATATTTTCGTTTCAATCTATATATCTTTCGTTTCATTCCTCCCCCTAACCAGGATGTCATTCATTTTGATGTGACATCCTGGTCGTGGTGCGGAGAGCTTCTTTTCAAAGCTCTATCGTGGTGCGATGCCTTCCCTTTTTGGTTTTAATACACAGCATGCTGATGCCATTCAGAATGACGGTAACCTGGTCCCCTTTTATCCTAGTGAGGAAGGCCACCTGCTCATGCTGCTGCAGCCATCCTATCTTTTAAAAAACGAAAAAATTTCATAGTTTGGAGGAATGTCCATGAAACAGCTAGCTTATGCCAAAACGTCGAGGCCCATCACCCTTCGTCCCTCTCACAGTATCGAAAGTCTTTATGGACAAGGATATGTTTATAATCCAAAGCTTTACTCCGAGGATTATTCGCATTTCTCCAGCGATGTTTTAAGTTTGGAAGCACTGACAGGCAGAGAGCTCAGTGTGGCTGGAGATGCACCTGTAATCTGCCATGCGGGCACCGTGACAGAGCCGGCATTGAGGCTGCTGCGAAAAGCCGGGTTAAAGGTTCCTGCCTCCCTTTATACTTACAGCGATGAAGAGGGCTATCTGGAACTGCTTCAGCAGCTTGAGCATCTAAACAAAAAGGTGATCTTCCAATACCCGCATCCTTCAGAAAAGGTCTCTCCCGGGCTGCACTGGGTGGATCCTGCTGTGCATGCTTATCTTTGCGATAAACGAAGTATCCCCGATTTGGTTCCAAGTGGACATTTTCCCGAAAGAAGAATGATGAGCCTTGCCGAGATTTTGGAGGAAAAACCGCAGCTGCCGCTTGTGTTGAAGTCCGGAGACGGCAGGCCGACATCAGGTGGCTGCGGCGTCATGCTCGTCCATGATGAACAGCAGCTAAACAGCGTCGACGAAGCTTTTTGTGACTTATCGAAAATCATTGTCGAAGAGCATATTGAGTATGATGAAAATATTTCCGTCCACTATGCCGTCAACCCTGATGGCGAAATCAGGTTTCTGGGAAAATCGGAGCAGATTGTCAATGAGGAAGGCTGCTTCCGCGGCAGCTGGATTTCGGTGGACATCGATGAAAAAATTGCGCCTATTGCTGAAATAGGGTACTGGGTGATGAAAAGGATTGCCGACACCGGCTATGTTGGCGTAGCGGGGTTCGATGTCCTGGTTAAGGGGGATCGATTCTACTTTATTGACTTGAACGTCCGCTTTAACGCTTCGACGTGCGGACTGCTGCTCTATCGTGATATCCAAAGAAACTACGGAAAAAGTGTCATGAGACTGTGCAACCTGGAGTGGACAAGCTCTTTTGATGATCTCGTTCCTGTCGTGGAAAAATACATGGATTCTGGCCAGTTCGTCCCAGTTGGCTTTCTTGATGCCGACTATGTCCAATGCGGCAGCAGCACATCCAAAGTCGTCGGTCTGGTCATTGCACATTGCGCAGAAGAAGCCGAAACCACCCTCACCCACATGGCACTAGACGGCCTCCATCCACGTGAATAACATTTTGGGGGTCAGGCACCCTTTAATAAACTAAAGCGGGTCAGGCACCCTTTACCAGAGTAAAGGGTGCCTGACCCGCTTTCATATTTTAACGCGCTGCAGACCCTATTACCTTGCACCCCCAGCCTTTCCTGCTGGTCAAAAAGCTTCTGCTAGCTTATTGTAGTTTTAAATCACTTTTTACAAACAAGGGGGAAATTGGCATGAAAACGGCCATTGTGACTGGTTCATCAAGCGGTTTTGGCCTCTTATGCGCGCTGGAACTGGCGAAAGAGGGCTTCCATGTGGTCGCCACCATGAGGGATCCGAAAAAAAGCGACACACTTCTAAAGCTGGCAAGGGAAAGACAACTAGAACAGCACATCGAAATTCAGGCTCTTGATGTGACTTCTTCCCTTTCCATACAGCAATTTAAGCAATACATACAATCTTTCGGGAAAATTGAGGTTCTCGTTAACAATGCCGGCTACGCGCTCGGCGGTTTTTGCGAAGAATTGCAGCTTGATGATTACCGCCAGCAATTCGAAACGAATGTGTTTGGCGTGATTGGGGTGACCCAGGCTGTCCTGCCTTTTATGCGGCAGAATCGGCATGGCCGGATCATCAATATCAGCAGCATCAGCGGACTAGTCGGCTTTCCGGGACTGTCTCCCTACACTGCCTCCAAGCATGCGCTCGAAGGCTTTAGCGAAAGTTTGCGGCTAGAGCTTAAACCTTTTGGGATTGATGTGGTCCTCGTTGAACCAGGTTCCTATAAAACCAACATCTGGTCCAGCATGGATACAATCAAAGTCCATCAGGATTCACCGTATTACGAGTATATGACCCTCCTGATGAAGGAAATCAACAGCGGCAAGGCCGGTCACGGAAACCCGGAGGACGTGGCCAAACTTGTTGCCAAAATCGCCGTCCAGCAGCAGAGCCCGGAGCTCAGGTACCCTATCGGCAAAGGCATAAAAAACAGCCTCCTGCTCAAAAAAATACTCCCATGGAATAAGCTAGAAAAAGTGATTCTCAAAAAATTAGGGGTCAGGCACCCTTCACTGCACTAAAGGGGGTCAGGCACGCGCTAGGGCTTTAACGCAAAAAACCGGGCAACAAGCCTGCGCTTTTTGCCCGGTTTTTGTGTCTATGTCCGCCTATTTGAACCATCCTTTTTCCTTTGACTGCCTGATGGCTTCGATTCGGTTGGTCACTTCCAGCTTGTCAAGGATGGTGGAAATATAGTTCCTTACCGTTCCCGTGGTGATGGTCAGCTCGCTGGCGATGTCCTTCGTATTTTTGCCGTCCGCCACCAGGCCGAGGACTTCCATCTCCCGTTCGGTCAGCGGGTTTTCCTCGCTGTAGATGTCATCCATCAGCTCTGGGGCAAACATCCGCCTGCCGGCCATGACGCTGCGGATGGAACTTGCCAGCTCTTCGCTCGGGCTGTCTTTCAGCAGATAGCCCTTCACCCCTGCCTTCAGGGCGCGCTGGAAATAGCCGGAACGGGCAAAGGTGGTTAAAATAATCACTTTGCAGCCAAGCGGCTTTAGTTCCTCAGCCGCTTCCAGTCCGGTTTTTCCAGGCATTTCAATATCCATGATGCAAATATCAGGCTGGAGCTTTTTAACAAGTTCCACTGCTTCTTCCCCATTGCTCGCCTTTCCAACCACTTCCATATCATCCTCGAGGCTGAGCAGCGATCCTAATGCTCCCAATAGCATCCGCTGATCCTCCGCGATGACAATCCTGATCATTTTGCTCCCTCCCTATCCTTTTGCTCGACAAACCTTGGCACTTTTATGACTAATAATGTCCCTTCCTCATCCTTGATATCAAGGGTGCCATTTACAAATTCAAGGCGCTCTCTCATTCCATTCAAACCGCTTCCCTTGGAGAAGTCCGCTTCCGTCACACACCCTTTGCCATCATCCTTCACCATCAAAGTGATTTCCTTTGGCGATTGGATCAGTGCCACATGGCAATTAGCAGCATCGCTGTGTTTGACGATATTGTTCACCGCTTCTTTCAGGCACATGCTGAGGATATTCTCGGTCAGCAGGGAAACGTTTTTCACCGGCAGCTCGGCATCGCAGTGAAATTCAATTTCTGCCGCTTTCAAAATTTGCTGAACTCGGGCAAGTTCCTCCTTCACCCGGATGCCGCGCATCTCGGCAACCATTTTCCGGACTTCATTCAACGCAGTCCGTGATGTTTGCTGGACATCCTTCAATTCAGCCCTTGCCTGCTCAGGGTCCTTATAAACCAATCTACTTGCCAAGTCGCTTTTTAGACCAATCAGCGATAGCTTTTGCCCCAATGTGTCATGAAGGTCCCGCGCAATCCGCTGGCGTTCTTCAAGCTTTACGAGCTCGGAAATCCGCTTGTTTGCATCTTCCAGCTTTTCTTCCAGCCGCCCGCGCACATTCCGGTTCCGGATGCTGAGCGGCAGGAAGATGATGCTGATCCAGACGATAATCACGAAAGGCAGCTGAGTCAAAAACAAATCTTCTTTTAAAATCAATTCGAAATTAATCGCCGCCGACATGCTGACAAGATGGATAAAATACAAGACGAAAAACGGGATTTTCTGGTGGATATTCCCTATAAAATAAGCAATGAAAAAAGCAAAATACACATAGCTGAACAAAGTCGTCGAAGCGACGGAAATGCCGATCAGCATCACAGTCCAAATATACACGGCCCAGCTTTTGGAGATAAACGCCAGCCGGTAAAAAACAAAGAATAACACCGTCAGGATCAACCCGGTCACAATCACAATCGTGGACAAAGTTTGTGAAAAGATAAAATAAAATGGCAGAATGCCAAGGATGGTCCAGATATACGGAGAGATTCCGGTCGTTTTCAGCAAATTCCAGTATTGTCTAATCATGCATGCAACCTCGTTCTTTGATATCAATATTTTACCATAATCGCCATCACTCGTCCTTTTTCTATAAAAAACAAACTCTCCTCAATGCAAGGAGAGTGTAAAACCAGCTTATACTTGAGTTCTCGCTGAAGAGGAGACAGATTTTTTTGCAGCCTTTTTCAAATGCGCAAAGGTCACAAACTTTTTGCCTTCTTCGTCCCAGAGCTTAAACTTAATCGCACCAAGGCTTGCCGCAAGCGTGATTGTCGGCACATTCTGCAGAGGCACTGTATTTTCATGCACTTCTTCGAGCTTGTAGTTTGGAACGCGCGGGCTCAAATGATGTACATGGTGGTATCCAATGTTTCCTGTCAGCCACTGGAGCAGCTTTGGCAGCTTGTAAAAGGAGCTTCCTTCAACAGCAGCCTTCACATATTCCCAATGCTCATCTTCTTCGAAATACGAATCCTCAAAGGTGTGCTGGATGTAGAACAGCCAAATGCCAAGGCCTCCGGAAATCATGAAAATCGGGCCCTGCACAAGCAGGAAGTTTTGCCAGCCGATTGCCCATGAAAGCAAGCCGATAACCACAACAAGCATGATATTGGTGAAATAAAGATTGTTTTTCTCTTTTTGTCTTGCTCCCTTGCGGTTAAAGCGGTTTGTAATCCCGAATACATAGATCGGTCCAAGTATGAACATTACAAAAGGATTGCGGTACAGCCTGTACTTTACCTTTGTCCAAAATGGCGCTTCCAGGTATTCGTCAACCGTCAGCATCCAAAGGTCCCCGGTCCCGCGCTTGTCCAGATTGCTGCTTGTCGCATGGTGGACGGAGTGTTCATATCCCCACTGGTCATAAGGGAACAGCGTCAAAATTCCCGTGATTGTTCCAAGGACACGGTTGGCCTTCCTGTTTTTAAAAAAGGAGTGGTGGGTGCAGTCGTGAAAAATGATGAAGATTCGCACAAGAAAACCGGCTGCAATTACAGCAATTCCCAATGTAAGAAAATACGAAATGGAAAGGCTTTGGTAAGCTAAATACCAGAGCAGGAAAAATGGCCCCAGCGTGTTGATGATTTGCCATATGCTTTTCGATAGTTCCGATTTTTCATAAGGGGCAACCTGCTTCCGCAAAGCTTTAGGGTTATGATTGTTCAATGGTACAATTCCCCTTTCTAGGTGATGTTAATTTTATTATAGAAAACGGAAACAAACCTTGTAAGTCCCAGGTGTCATATCTTTTATATGACAAATGTCATATAACCATAATAAGAATGAGATAAACCTATTCCTGCCTGCTTTGAAACACCAAATATAGGTTATCCAAAAAGAAAATAATTGTTCATACTTTGATCAAAAACTTGGGGCGATTATGTGAAGAATGGCTCGCAGAAGCTGAAACGAAGTAACTTTCCGTTAGAATATTTATATATTCTTGATAATTAGATTGGAAAGTAGGGGGTTTCCTGATGAATGCACTCGCAGAAGACAGATTTACAGCTCCTTTTGAGGAATTATTTTATACAAGACTGGTATTGAACGATGCGATTCGTTTTCTATTCAATCATCCTCCTGAAAAAAATTATTTTCTTGTCCTTCTGAATGACCCTGGCTTTCAATCTATGGCAGAAATGAACAAGAATGCAAAGAAAATGGAACAAGAGATTAAAAAATTTCGGGAAGATGACAATTTCCTTCAAATGGCTGTTTCGGCCTATCACGACCTATTCACTGGTCCCAATCCCCTGCCTGCGCCGCTTTGGGAATCTGTCTACCTGGGGCGCGAGCACATTTTATTTGATGACCAAACACTTCAGGCAAGGGCCTTTTACCGCAAATATGGCCTGAGATTTACCCATGAAAACAATCAGCCCGACGATCACATAGCCGTCGAGCTCGAATTCCTTTCCTATCTGGTTCGTTCATCCCTTGAATCCGGGGATGTCGCTGCTATAAGGGAACTGTTGAAGGACCAGCATTCTTTTATTACCGGACATTTGGCCAGATGGGTGCACCTGCTGTGCGACAGGCTGCTGAAAGGAACCAGCCATCCGCTCTATCAAGCACTGGCCCTTCTATTAAGAGACTATCTTGATCTTGAACTGGAAACCGCAGAGTTCCTGGAAGAATGTCTCAGATGACAAGTCAATTTTTAAATAAAAAAGCGGATGTCCCGCAGGTTCCCGCCCTGCTCGACATCCGCTTTTTATTTCTATCCATTGCTGTCCATCCCCCTCAGGATAGGCAGAGAATAGCTATGCAAAAAGGGCTGCCAATAGACAGCCCTCCCCGGTTATTTTTATATGATTCCCAGCGAACTTAGGAAGACCAGCACAATTCCAACAGGGGCTATGTAGCGGATAGCTGCATACCAGATGTCAAACAGAATACCAAGCCCCTTCGTTCCTTTGTTCAGCTCTTCTTTTACAAGCTCGCGCGGCAAACGGTAGGCCACAAAAAGGGAAATAAACAGTGCGCCAATAGGCAATCCAAGGTTTGTTACAAGAAAATCGGAGAAATCAAAAATCGACTTTCCAAAAATCTGGACATCTGACAGCACACCAAAGGATAGCGCGCTTGGAACACCAACCATAAAAATAAGCAAGCCGCTGATCCAGGAGATTTTCCCTCTCCGGCCTGCATCGTCTTTTACGAGCGCCGCGACCACTATCTCGAGGATGGAGAAGGCCGAGGTCAAGGTTGCAAATAAAAGGAGAATCAGGAAGATGACCAGGAACACACCGCCAAACGCCATTTCATTAAATACCGCTGGCAGGACGACAAACACAAGTCCTGGGCCTTCGCCTGGTTCGAAGCCGAGCGCAAAGACGGCCGGGAAAATGACCAGCCCGGCAAGCAGGCAAATAAATATATTCAACCCAACTACCGAAAAGGCTGACTTTGTGAGGTTTTCCTTATTGGACAAGTAGGATGCATACGTGACCATAACGGAAATACCGACACTCAATGTGAAAAACGCCTGTCCAAGCGCCATGAGGATGGTTTCACCTGTAATGGCAGAGAAATCCGGGTAAAGCAAAAACCTGACACCCTCCATGGCACCGTCGAGTGTCAGCGAGCGGATTCCCAGGATAATAAAAAACAGAAACAAAGCAGGCATCATGTATTTGCTGGCCCGCTCAATTCCCTTCTGGATGCCGCCTTTCACGACGAAAATCGTCATCAGCATAAAAATGAACTGGGCGGCCACCACTTCCACTGGATTGGAAATGACCTCGCCAAAAACCGCTCCATAGTCGGCATCAGTCAAAGATCCTGTTAGGCCGCGCCACAGGTACGAAAGAATCCAGCCGCCGACCACACTGTAGAAAGACAGCAGGATAAAGGAAAAAAGGACACCGGCATAGCCGACATAATGCCATTTACTGCCTGGAGCAAGTTTTTGGTAGGCCCTGACAGCATCTTTTTGGCTGTTGCGCCCGACCATGAATTCCGCTATCAAAATTGGTGCTCCTACAAAGATGGTAAGTATGATGAATAAAAGAAAAAAGATGGCTCCCCCATTGGTTCCGGCCAGATAGGGAAATTTCCAGATGGCACCCAAGCCAATCGCCGACCCTGCGGCGGCAAGGATGAAGCCAAGTTTGGATGTCCATTGTTCATGACTTTTCATATGTTTATTAACTCCTTTTGCAATTTCAAGCTGATATTTTTCCATGTTACTATGAATGAATGAAAAAGAGTAGTTATTTTTATTCCCATTCAAATGACCGGGATATTCTTACTATTTGCCAAAAAAGGGCCAGCATTCCTTATTGTGTGAATAAAAGGTCAATCACTTCCCTGCATATCCTTTAATGGCCGCAATTTCACACCAGCAGTTCTTCTTTATTTGTAAGACCAGGCTGGAAAGGGCTATATCCTTATATTCACTGGAGGTGGGCTTATGGCTGTTGTGAAGCATACAGAAGCGGATATCGACCTCCTGGCCAGACTTCTAAGGGCCGAGGCGGAGGGAGAAGGAGACATTGGCATGCTGCATGTAGGGACAGTCGGCATCAACCGGATCAGGGCCAACTGTTCGGATTTCATAGGATTGCGCACCATTCCTCACATGGTTTTTCAGGAGCATGCTTTCGAAGCCACACAAAAAGGCTATTTTTATCAGCGGGCAAGGGCCTCGGAAAAGCGCCTCGCCCGCAGGGCAGTCCGCGGGGAACGGTCCTGGCCGGCCCGTTTCAGTTTATGGTACTTCCGGCCCTCCGGCGATTGCCCCCCAACCTGGTATAACCAGCCATTGGTGGGCCGCTACAAACTACATTGCTTCTACGAACCAACCGGAGCCGAATGCGAAAACATCTACAACACCTTTTAAAAGGAGTCTTCTTTAAAAAGGGGTCTGGCACCCTTCACCACTTCACCGCATCCGGGGTCAGGCACCGTTTAGTGCGTTAAAGCAGTGTCATTTCCTATGCTTTTTATGTTTCTCCTTTACACATGGGGATGTTTTGTAGGATATTTTTATTAGGCAATAGACGAGGAAGTTTCCTGTCAGTACGAAAAGTGTAAAGGAGAACGCAGCATGGCACCTGTCCTATATCAAAATTTTGCTGAAGCTTCGCAAAAATTATTGGAAATATTGAATGCGATTCTGCCAGATAAGACTCTTATGCTGGCGAAAAAAACCCAGAAACATATTAAACTTGAAAAAGTGCTTCATAACGATAATGGTATTCTTGCTAATGAGGGGGATCTTATACCCGTTGAGGATGTTTACTGACAGCACATTTTATTTGGTGGTCGTGAACCCCTTTTAATTGAAAATACCAGGAAAAATCCTGTCAGCCAAAACATGCCCCTGACAGAAAAGGCCAATATCGGCTCTTACCTTGGTGTACCCGTGTTTTATCAAAACGGTGAAGTGTATGGCACTCTTTGTGCGATGGATTCCAAACCATCCACTTACAGTCCGGAGGCTGTAAAAGCGCTTGAAAACTTGTCGCAGCTGTTCGCCTATGTCCTCGACCTCGAAGCGAAAGCCACAAAAGACCAATTGACAGGTTTGTATAACCGGCATTTTCTTTATCAGCTTTTTGATGAAAAAATCACCCTGGATAAAACGGCTAAGGGCACCCTTATGTTCCTTGACCTCGATGGCTTCAAAGCTGTAAATGATAAATATGGCCACGAACTGGGCGACATTGTATTAAAGGAAGTCGCTCACCGGATTCGTAAATGCCTGCCAGAAAACGGTATAGGCGTCCGGCTGGGCGGCGATGAATTCGTGCTCCTGTTTCCAGAGCTTGCAAATAAAAACAAAATCGAGCAGCATGCCCGGGAAATTCTTGAAATCATGTCATCCTGGCAAATATACGAACACCAACTTGCCCTATCCACAAGCATTGGAATCACAATTTACCCTGAGGACGAAACAAGAATAAGGACGCTGCTGAAATACGCAGATGCCGCCATGTACCAAGCAAAAGAGCACGGCAAAAATTGCTACAGGTTTTTCTGACAAAAAGGTGCCCGCAGCGAACGGGCACCTTTACCTACAGCATTGTTAATATTGGACAAGCTCTATATCAGAAATGGCAGGAGCTGGCGGTTTTGCACCTTGTGGAATTCCGGGTTTATAGGTCTTTCCCGCTGTTGCTGCTGAATATTCAGCTTTTGCTTTTGTGATGAGCTCACAATCAGTAAACAGGTCAAAAAGAGAAAGTGCCATCGTTTTCGCAGCAAGATGCATCCCTTTGAAACCAATCGAAGAGCCATAGGAAGCTGTCGCCTGCCAGGAATGAGCCTGTACGCCGACTGGCGCACAAGTTGTCATCACCTGTCCGACAGGAGTAATCCAGCTTACATCCCCGACATCTGTCGACCCTCCGACTGACACACCTTTTAATTGAGGGTAATAATGAAAACCGGCAGGAAGCAGCTCTTGGAACCGGCTCCCATATTGCTTGCGTGACATTTCCACTATTTTAGGGTCAACCATTGAAACCAGCTCTTTGGCAAATTCTTTTTCAGCTGCTGAATAATCAGGAGCACCCGACAATTTCATATTTTCCAGCATCACCCCGTTCAATGTATCATTAGGAAGAGTTTCAAAACAAAAGGCAAGAATCTCATCAGTAACTTCCGTCTCTGTCATTAGTGCCGCCCCTGCTGCAATCTTTCGGATTCTTTCAAGCATATCATCTACCTGTTCCTTCGCTGCTCCCCTCAAGTAATACCATACGCTTGCCTGATCAGGAACAATATTCGGAGCCATCCCGCCATCCGTAATCACATAGTGGATCCGGGAACCATCCTGAACATGTTCCCGCATATAATTGCTTCCTACATTCATCAGCTCCACAGCATCCAGCGCGCTCCTGCCTGCATGCGGCGCCGCAGCGGCATGGGCCGTAACTCCCTTAAAGTGAAACTTAATCGAGACCATTGCCTGCATGCTCATATTTGCAGCGATATTGGAAGTCCCCGGATGCCATGTCAAGGCACAGTCCAAGTCATCAAACACCCCTTCCCTGGCCATGAAGGTCTTCCCTGATAACACCTCTTCTGCTGGGCAGCCATAGTAGCGGAGGGTTCCTTTCAACTCCCCATTATCCATCAATTGCTTGATTGCGACAGCAGCTTCAACTCCTGCAGTTCCGAGAAGATTGTGTCCACACCCATGCCCAGGTCCGTTAGGAATGATTTCACTGCGAGTGGAACTGACCTCTTGCGACAATCCTGGAAGTGCATCATATTCGCCTAAAATTCCGATTATGGGACTGCCAGAGCCATATTCAGCCACAAACGCAGTCCTTACACCGCCAATGTTCTCCCAAATTCGAAATCCCCTGTCTGCCAGGTGTGTCATCTGCAATTCTGAAGCAAATCTTTCTTCATAGGCTACCTGGGGGTTTTTCCATATTTCTTCTGCCATTCTTGTATACTCTTCATCCTTCGATTCCAGCCACTCCAAAATGGATTGTTTGTTCATTTTACCCTCTCCTATTAAAAAATTAGATTGCAGCACCAGAATGTTTTCTTTTTTCCACCCAGATGCAGATAGCTACGGTCATTAAGATACAGACAACTCCTTTTAAAAAAGCAACAATGGGCATAAGATTTACCGTGAGCCCCACTGCAAGGGCTACCGCTCCATATACTGGTTTCTTTACAGCAAACTGAGCGAGAATTCCACCAAAAATAGCCGGGACAATATAAGGAAATACCTCTTGGATAGAGGCTGGTATGATTGAAATAAGATGGGATCCTGCCAAAATGATGACCATCAATATGGACATGTTCATCAGCGACGCCGCCCCGATGGCAAGAGCAGCGGTAACTTCACCTTTTTTCGTTCCCGGGACTGCTCCAATGGCATTTTGTGCTGCCGCAGCTGAGGGAAGGCACATATTGGAGATGTTTCCTGTCAAAAAGGCCTGGTATGTACCCGATACCCCCAAGGTAGGATAATAGGAGATTGGCTCCATTACCCACGCATACCCCACCATGGCAGCATAAGCCGCGAATCCTGCCATGATTGGCTGCCAGCCTGGATGGAAGCCAAGAACAAAGGATAAATAAAGCGGCAGCGAAATAGTCAGGACAAGAACAATAGAGATGGTCAGCCTGCCCCAAAAATGGGACTTACGGTGAAATTGTTCCATCCCTAAAACCACACTCGCTTCCAACTGCTTTGCTTTTAAGCTGCTTTCACTGATCGCCAAGTCTATCATCCCCTTTTAAAGTGTATAGTAGCTGACTGATAGAGCGGCGAGGATCGAGAGACCCAGTGACCACTCATTAAGCCAGCTCAAGTGTTTTTTCCTGCTGGCCGTAAAGCTGACGATTACCATCGTCATAGCGGATATGGCAACGGCAAGTGCAGTATTGTACCCTTTCAGCACCTCCCCACTGGCAAAGTTGGCAAATACCGCAAGCATGGCAGCGGTGGAAACAATGGTCATAACTGAAAAGCCCCTTCGCCTGCTTTTATCCGATACTTTTTTCTCCATTCTCCCTAACGATTTTGTAAAAAGCACGGTGAACAGCAGCCAGCCTGATCCACCAAGACATAGCACCCAGACAACCGTTACAAAAGCATGTCTGCCAAAGTCTGAGGCTCCTAGTTCCGTCCCAAATGCACTCGCCGCAATCGTTGCTCCCATGGATTCCGTAGCAGCAGATCCGATGATCCCTATGCGCATTAAGGTTAGAGGATCCCCCAGTAACGTGATCAGGGAAACTGCGACGATCATAATGCCGAGTGACGGCCCGATTGCATTGATTGTGCCAACCTTAATCGCGGTCTTCACTTCACTATGGGACATGCCCACACTCTCACTTGCCCTGGAGGCCAACCGGATAAATGTGATCCCCTGGAAGACAACCACTCCAATAATCAGTAGTGAAAATATCCATAACACGGGGTTATTGGCCAATTGCATTGCTCCTTCCATATCCACTCCTCCTTCTTTAAAAGCTTGGTTTCATTAAAAAGGACATTAGAATGATTCGCAATCGTTTTGGAAGCTCTTCTGACAAGGAATTTATAAAAAGGAATAGCAATAAAAATTGTATGGAAGCTATTCTTACAACTCGGTGGAAGAGATGGAAGATTCCCTTTATAATCAAAAAAAGGAAAGCGGCCCTTAATCCTGCCGCTTTCCTCTTTTAGTTGTCTTACAGAGCCTTCAAAGCCTCTGCAATCGGGGTCTCCCCGCCGACCAGATCAAATGATCTTTTAAACGTTCGTTCCTCATCCAGAGCATGCAGGATGACACCTGCGACATCTTCACGCGGAATGCTGCCCCGTTCGAGATTTTCAGCTGCTTTGACTTTCCCTGTACCCGGCTCGTTAATTAGTCCGCCCGGACGGACAATGGTATAATTCAACGCACTTTGCAGCAAGGCACGGTCAGCGTAATGCTTGGCTGCAAAGTAAGGTTTGATCCGCTCGCTCCAATTTTCCCGGCGATGCGCCTGGATGGCGCTGACCATGATGAACCGATCAATGCCTGCCTGCTCTGCCGCTTCCACTGTTTTTACAGCCCCGTCCAAGTCAATCAGCAAGGTTTTATCCAGCCCGGTATGTCCCCCTGATCCAGCGGTGAAAACAATTGCATCGCAGCCTTTCGCCGCCTGGGCGATGTCATCCACGCTTCCCTCCAGGCTGGCCAGCACGGTTTCAACTCCAATGCTTCGGAAGTATTCCTGCTGCTCTTCCTTGCGAACCATTGCCCTTGCCTCATGCTTTCCGCTGTCTTTTAAAAGCTGGACCAAGTGACGCCCGATCTGGCCATTGGCACCTACAACCAATACTTTCATGCAATCAAGCTCCTTTCGCGTTTGTATCGTTCCATTCTAATATAAAACACCCTTCGGCACCCAACGTCCTGCTTCCCCTCATCATGAATCTCACATCAAACCCGACTGCTGGCTTGAAGCAACCATCCGTCGCGGCCGGGCGGAATAGTACCATTGCCAGCAAAAAAGAATGATCAAGCCAAGGTCGACTGCGTCCCCGCCATAATACATCAGCATCGCACCAGTCTCTGCCTGCACCGGGTCCACTCCGTCGGGCGGATTGGCGTAAATGTACTTTGACAAAATCCCGTGGCCGGCGAGTGCGAGGACAAAGATGATGCCCCTGTAGAGAAAAGGCCTCCGGTGCGGAACCGGATCAATGTAAATCATGGCTGCGCTAAACAGATAGCCTGCAAAGAACACATGGATATGTACCAAGGCATGCAAACCTGGATGATGATGCATCATTTCATAGAGCGAGGTGGTGTACAATAGCCACAAACCTCCGATATTCATGACAGCCGCCACAAACGGGTCGCCAATGACACGCACATACCTGCCCTTAAGAAAGGCAGAGAGCCTGCGGGCGTTCTTCACGTCAAGGGCCCTCATCAAAAGAGTCATCGGCGCTGATAAAACAAGCAGGAGCGGCGCAAGCATCCCGAGAAGCAAATGTCCCAGCATATGGACGGCAAAATCCGTATGTGCCATTTCTGCCAGCGGACCGGTTACAGCCGCTGCTGCACATAAAATACCTGCCATCCAAAAGAGAGACCTGTATAGAGGCCATTTATTATGCTTGCGGTTAGCTGCCCATACAGCCCAAAGATAGCCAGCCAGTGCAAGGAAAGCTCCCAAGGCCATCCCTTGCTTCCAGACAAGGAACCAGGAAGCATGATTATTCATGTGCATCTCCGCCTCCCCCGAATTTCCGTGATTGCCTCCGGGCACGATTCATAAGGAGCAGACCGGCAGCCAGCATTCCTGCAGCCAAAAGGTTCCACGTCAAATCATATGGAAAAATATCCACGTTATAACGTATCTGGTGGATGCGCATCAGCTTATGCTGAATAATCCCATCATATAATTGAAACCCTCCGGCCCCGATCCAAACTCCTGCCATCCATTTCATAAACCAATACGCATTCCGGCGCCTAAGGTCAGCAAGCAGGAACAGGCCTCCGACCGTGGCAAACCAGCTGATGGCATGGAAAAAACCATCCGAAACAAGGCCAATGCTGGTGGTCGACTTATCGTAAAAATGATGCCAGTGTAGAAGCTGATGAAAAAGAGCTTCATCCAGAAAGGCGACCAAGCCGATTCCGAAAAGGAGTCCCGACCATATATTCCGCGTGCCATGGGCAATAGCGGCATCACTTAGGTTTTTTTGCATTCAACACTTCCTCCTGCCGGCAGTTAGTTTTTACCATTTTACCCATAGAAGAGGTCCACCAAAACCAGCATAATTGCATAAAAAAACAAAAGGCTGACCCAAGTTTTTCTTGGTGTCAGCCTTTTGACTGCTCGTCATTTTCAACAAGATGTTTCAGCATCGACAATTTGTTGCTCCAGAACTGCTCATAATACGAGAGCCACTCCTGCACTTTCTCAAGAGGTTCCGGCTGCAGGGTGTACAGCTTTTCCCTGCCTTCCTTTCTCGAACTGACCAATTTTGCCTCCGAAAGGATGTGAAGATGTTTGACGACAGCTGTGCGGCTGATGGGAAAATGCGTTGCAATGGATGAAATCGGCATTTCCTTTTTAGCAAGCAGGCGCAGAACCTCCCGGCGGGTTGGATCGGCAATCGCCTGGAAAACATCATGCTTCGCTGCAGACACTTATCCTTCCACAACCTGTTTCAACCGGGCCGCAATCTTCTCCCAGCCCCCGTTCATCCGCTCGCGAATGACGGCTGCATTCTCGCCGGCTTTGCCGACCGTTTCGTCGGCCTGCTTCCAGCCGCCGTGTATGACCGTAAATTCTGTGGCCCCTTCCAATTCTTTTAAAACAAACGACACTACCCAGCCTTCCGTATCCCAGGAAAATGACAGAGTGTTTGGTTCATCAATCTTTAGTACTTTGCATGGTGAAGGACCAAATGGAGATTGAAGATGGAATTCATGACCTTCTACAGGCTGGAAGTCATTTGGCATAAACCATGCTTCAATCCCTTCCGCAGTAGAAACCTTTTCCCAAACTTTCTGAATAGGCGCCTGGATGACCACGGTCTGTACAATGTCTTTTACACTATTTTGATTAGTATCCATGAGTTAGGCTCCTTGCACGATAAATTATGACACCTTACAGTGTTATTTAAAGGATATAACACCTTTTGGTATTACGTCAAGGTTCTAATTCTCAATCAACTAAAAAACAAAAGATGTAAAATTATTATCCGTCAAATTTCCGGCCGTGCCTATAACGTTTAGAGATTCAAAGTTCCACCATCAATAACGATGGTTTCGCCGGTTATGAATGTGGATTCATCTGAAGCAAGAAATAAAACTAAATTGGCTATTTCCTCCGGATGGCCAATTCGGTTTAAGGCATTGGCTGTGGACAATACTGGCCATTTTTTTGTTTTCTTCCAGTCGCTGACCATATCCGTATCAATGATTCCCGGGGCGATTGCATTCACGCGGATATTCTTTTTGCCAAACTCGGTTGCGGCTGTTTTAGTAAGAGCAATCACACTGCTTTTCGATGCAGAGTATGCTGCCACCAGCTTTTGACCTTTGATGCCGGCAATACTCGCTGTGTTGATAATCGAACCGCCGGCAGTCATCTCGGGAATGGCATATTTTAGTCCTAGGAACACACCGGTTGTATTGACATCAAACACCTCTTGCCATTCTTCCACTGAAACATCGGGAATTTTTTTCTCGCCGCTTTTTACTCCGGCATTATTAAATAAAATATCCACCTTGCCAAAGGTATCAACAGCTTTTTTTATCATTTTTTGAACATCTTCAGGCTTGGTCATATTTGTCCGAATAAATTCTGCTTCCCCATCCATTTCCCTAACAATATTTACGGTTTGAATTCCGTTTTCTTCACTATAATCAGCAATAACCAAGCGAGCCCCTTCTTGTGCAAATCGAATGGCTGTCGCCCTGCCAATTCCTCCGCCGCCACCCGTTATAATCGCTACTTTATCATTTAAACGCATCCCATTCACCCTTTCGATATTTTAAAGTCCCCTGGTTGACAACAAAGCAAATTCAATTAAGTTTGCAGCTGTTTGATTCATACGGGAAAATCTCTCATCATTTGTCTGGCCTTTGTAGTAACGGAAATAAATTTGCTGTGAAATGACAGCCAATTTAAAATATGAGAAAGTAACATAAAAATGTATATTTGAGACGTCACGGCCGCTTTTCTTCGCATACCTCTCTAAAAAATCCTCACGAGTAAAGAAGCCTTCTTTTGCGGTAATAGCACCATTTCCTAATTCATTTCTTAATTCTTTAAAGTCTGCGACATCTGCCCAGTAGCATAAGGCAACGCCAACATCTGCCAGCGGATCACCAATTGTCGCCATTTCCCAATCAAACAGCCCGGCCATTTCACGAAAGTCCTCTGAAAACATCGCATTATTCAATTTATAATCATATTGAATGATTGTCGGCTTAGGTGAAACGGGGATATTTTTTTGCATCCATAAAGTTAACTCATTTACACCAGGAACCTCTTCCGTTTTGGCATTTTCATACCGCTTTATCCAGCCGCCGACCTGCCGTTCCATAAAACCATCTGGCCGCGAAATCTTAAGTAATTCCGTTTTCATATAATCGACCTGATGCAGTTCTACTAATTTATCTACCATGATTTCCGATATTTGTTTCCCTAACTCCGGTTGATAGGGAACATGTGCAGGAAATTCTTTATCCAGGACAATCCCTTTTCTCCTTTCCATGATAAAAAAAGGGCTCCCAATAATCGAGGTATCATCGGAATAAATATAAGGCTTGGGTGCGGTTGGAAATAACGGGTGTAAATTGGATAATATCGTGTATTCCCGCCCCATATCATGCGCTTTCTGTGCGACAGGGCCGTGCGGCGGCCGGCGCAGCACGGCCTCCCATTCGCCGATCCTTACTAAATAGGTGAGATTGGACTGACCTGCGCCAAATTGTTCAATCTCCAAATCTCCTGGAGGAGCATCCTCTATACTTTCATGAATAAATTTCTCGAGTACTTCCCGATTCAGTTCTTCCCCTTTTCGAACCGTTATCGTATCACGAAAGGGTATCGTCATTACTCTTCACTCCCTTCTAAAAAAGTTCAGGCAATGGGGGCTGGCCTCCCATTACCTGAACATGGGAAATTAGTTTAATTGCGTACTGCTGCTAATTCTGAAGTTTGATATTTTTTAAGTTCCAATCTGGCAATTTGACGGCGATGTACTTCATCAGGGCCATCGGCAAGCCTTAGTGTACGTGCCTGTGCCCAATGATAAGCAAGCGTGAAATCCTCACTTACTCCTGCTGCTCCAAATGCCTGAATCGCACGGTCAAGCACTCTTAGCGCCATATTTGGAGCAACCACTTTAATCATTGCGATTTCGGTCTTCGCCTCTTTATTTCCGACGGTGTCCATCATATAGGCTGCTTTTAATGTCAATAAACGTGCTTGCTCAATCTCAATTCGGGAATCTGCAATCCACTCTTGGACTACACCTTGTTCGGCAATTTTCTTGCCAAAGGCCGTTCGGCTTTGAACACGCTTGGTCAGGTCTTCAAGTGCACGCTCAGCCAACCCGATTAACCTCATACAGTGATGGATTCTTCCTGGTCCAAGCCGCCCTTGAGCAATAGCAAATCCTTTTCCTTCTTCCCAAAGCATATTTTCGGCTGGCACCCGGACATTTTCATAGACAATTTCCGCATGACCATGAGGTGCATCATCATAGCCAAACACCGGTAAGATTCGTTCAATCTTAACACCAGGTGTGTTTAATGGTACGAGAATCATAGACTGCTGTTCATGCCTAGGTGCGGTGGGATCATTTTTTCCCATCACAATCGCAATCTTGCAGCGCGGATCCCCTGCCCCTGAGGACCACCATTTCCTTCCATTAATGACGTATTCATCACCATCCCTAACAATACTAGTTTCGATATTAGTAGCGTCACTGGATGCGACATCAGGCTCCGTCATGGAAAAACAGGAGCGAATCTCGCCGGCTAACAGCGGCTCAAGCCACTGTTTCTTCTGGGCTTCTGTACCGTAACGCACAAGAACCTCCATGTTGCCTGTATCTGGTGCGTTGCAATTAAATACTTCAGGCCCAATCATTGATCTCCCCATAATCTCACATAGCGGTGCATATTCCAGATTGGTTAATCCCGCCCCATATTCACTTTCCGGCAAGAACAAATTCCATAGACCTTCCGCTTTTGCCTTCTCTTTAAGCTCTTGCATGATCGGCGGAATATCAGACCACCGTGTTTCCTGCTGGTTCAGCTGCTCCTGATAAACCTTTTCATTTGGATATACATACTCCTCCATAAATTTACTAACTCTCTTTTGCAAATCTGCAACCTTTTCAGAATGGGTAAAATTCATTCCATACATCTCCTTTTCATGTTTTAGACAAGTACCTTGACATACTTCGGACGGTGGATGTTCTGTTCGGTTTTCCGTCCTATGGCAGCGCTACCAATTTGCCGTAGGTTTGGCGGTCGGCGAGAACATCCAGGGCGGATGGGACATCCTTGAAGTCGTACTCGCGGTAGATTAATGGTTTAATTAATCCTTCCTCATGAAGCCTCATTAAGTCTTCGTGAATTTTAACTACTTTATCGGGATTTAGTCTGCGGAATAAGCCCCAATGGACACCGACAATGGAATAGTTCTTTATCAAGGCATGGTTTGCAGGTGCATCTGGAATCCGGCCGCCTGCAAAGCCAATAACCAGCAAGCGCCCATCAAATGCGATACATTTTCTTGAGCGGTCAAACACATCTCCGCCGACAGGATCATAAATGACATCTGCCCCGCGTCCGCCTGTTTCCTTTTTCACGATCTCAACAAAATCCTCTGTCAGGTAATCTATAGCAACATCTGCGCCAAGCTCTTTGCATAATTGTGCCTTTTCAGGTCCGCCGGCCGTTGCGATAACCTTCGCTCCTTTTGCCTTGCCAAGCTGGATAGCAGCCGAACCAACTCCACCTGCGCCTGCATGGACTAACAGCACTTCGCCTGCTTGAATATTGGCACGGTGATATAATGCGTAATAAGAAGTTTGATAGGTTATAAACATGGATGCTGCTTCACTAGCTGACATGGCATCGGAAATGACATAGACGGAATCCTCTGGCACGCTGACCCATTCTGAATATCCGCCATTCGGCAGCGGCGGAGTAGCAACGACACGCTGGCCCGCTTTAAATTGGCTTCCTTCCCCTACAGCCCGGACAATCCCGGCAATTTCCGCCCCCGGAGTGAACGGAGTCGGCGGCTTCTCCTGATATTTTCCCTGGCAGAGTAAAATATCGAAGAAATTCAGCGAGGAAGCCTCCACTTGAATTAATAGTTTTCCTTCCTCAACGGCCGGAACCGATAATTCCTGCAGCTCCAGTACATCCTTGGGGTCCCCTAACTTATTGACAATCCAGCTCTTCATTAAAAATCCCTCCTCAACTGATTATTATCGATGGGCAAAAACAGGCTTTCTTTTTTCAATAAACGCTGATACACCTTCCTTCACATCCTCTGTTTGAAAGACCTCTTCAAACAGCTCAGCTTCTCTTTCAATTCCGGCCTGGAATTCCATGTTTGTTCCTTCATCCACAGCTTTTTTGATTCGGGACAGTGCCTGCAGGGAATAGCCGCTGATTTTCCTGGCCAGGGCAAGAGCCTCGGTCATTCCTTGTCCCGATGCCACCACTTTATTTACCAAACCAAGTTTCTCTGCCTCATGAGCTGAAATAGGGTCGCCGACAAACATAAGCTCCTTGGCTTTTGCCTCTCCTACAATTCTAGGAAGACGCTGGGTGCCCCCTCCGCCTGGGAAGATCCCTAATTTGATTTCCGGCAGCCCGAGCTGGGCATGCTCCTCAGCAATG
The DNA here is from genome assembly GCF_000986785.1 of Mesobacillus campisalis. Taxonomy (GTDB): domain Bacteria; phylum Bacillota; class Bacilli; order Bacillales; family Cytobacillaceae; genus Mesobacillus_B; species Mesobacillus_B campisalis. Next base: position 83,036 of record NZ_LAYY01000015.1, read on the forward strand.
CGGATATCGCAAGTAATTGCGAGCTCACAGCCGCCGCCAAAGGTAAGCCCATTTAGCACAGCAATTGTCGGCTTAGGAAGGAAGTCAATTTGGTTAAATACACCGTGCTGATCCAAAATTCGTTCCTTCATGCCTGATTTACCAAAAGATTGAGGGAATTCTTTAATATCAGCCCCCGCCATGAATGCCCGGCTGCCTGCACCCGTCAGGATGACTACAACAATGTCATGATCGTGGGCAATATCATCAAATACAAACTTTAATTCACTCGTCACCTGTCCGCTTAAAACATTTAACGGCGGATTATCAATTTTCACAATCGCAATAGAATCGTTTTTTTCCAATTTCACTAATTGAGTATTCACTTTACCTTCACCTCTGTTTTTTCATAGTCATACCATCCCTTGCCAGTTTTTCGGCCAAGTTCCCCTGCTTTCACTTTTTCTTCCAAACTTGTAAATGGCTTATCCTCTTCATTACCTGTTTCTTTATATTTTTCTTCCAGTGCAAAGTACCCGACATCAATGCCTGATAAATCCATTAGCTCGAATGGACCCATCGGATGGTTAAGCGATTTACGGACAATGGTGTCGATATCTTTATAATCGCAAACTCCTTCCTCATACAGTTTGAGCGCCTCCTTGTTTAGTGCAAACAACAGACGGTTTGCTACAAAGCCCCACGTTTCCTTACGCAGCAAAACTCCTGTGCGCTTGATTTTTTTACACACAGCCATTGTGACTGCAGCTGTCTCTTCAGAAGTTGTCTCACTCATCACTACTTCCACACAATCCATTACTAAAGCGGGAAAAAAGAAATGCATATTGCAGACTTTATCCGGCCTAGAAGTGACACAGGCAATTTTGGAGCTGGCAATCGTGGAGCTATTAGTGGTCAAAATCGCATGTTGTGGTGCAAGACGGTCCACTTTGGCAAAAAGACCCTGCTTCACATCCAATTTCTCAACAACCGCCTCTATCACAAAGTCAGTATTTCGTACCGTTTCTTCTAAACCATTAGTAAAGGACAATCGAGCAAAGGCTTGGTCCAAATCTTGCTGATTTATTTTCCCTTTCCGAACCCACTTACCCATTTGAAAATCAAGGTTTTCCTTTGCTTTTTCCAAAGCTTTCTCATGGACATCGTAAATGGTAGTTGAGAACCCGCCTAACGCACATAACATGGCAATTTGGTGTCCCATGGAGCCTGCACCTAATACCGAAATATGTTTAACATCCTGTATATCCACCTGATTTACTCCTCCCCTATACTAACCGGTTAGTATTTAAGATGTAATGAAAATCTTAAATTGACACCAATCATTATCCTTCTCGTTCAATTATGGTGGCAATCCCCTGGCCGCCGCCGATACATGCAGTAATCAAAGCCCGTTGTTTATTCGTTCTTTGTAATTCATAGACTGCTTTCGTTATTAAAATCGCTCCGGTTGCTCCAAGCGGATGACCGTGAGCAATTGCCCCGCCGTTTACATTTAGCTTTGCTTCATCGATTTCCAGTTCGCGGTTGCAGGCAATTACTTGAGCAGCAAACGCTTCATTGAGTTCTACTAAATCAATCTCTTCCATCCTTAAACCTGTTCGAGTTAATAACTTTCTAGTTGCAGGTACAGGCCCAATCCCCATAACGTTCGGATCTACACCACTTACCGCAGAATCACGAACAACAGCGAGCGGCTTTAAGCCTAATTCAACAGCCTTTTCACGTGACATAATCACTAAAGCACTCGCTGCATCATTCAGTCCTGAACTGCTTCCAGCTGTAACAGTTCCTCCTTCTAAGAACGCTGGGTGAAGTTTGGATAACCCTTCAAGTGTTGTATTTGGTCGTGGATGCTCATCCACTGTAAAAGTGATCGGGTCTCCTTTTCTAACAGGAATCTCAATCGGAACAATCTGTTGTTTAAAATGTTCCTTCTCCATTGCTGCTGCCATTCTTTGCTGGCTTCTTAATGAATAGGCATCCTGTTCTTCTCTGGTAATATTATATTTTTTTACTAGGTTTTCAGCGGTGATCCCCATTGGCGGATCGCCAATTTCCTTTGGAGACAGTTGGGAAGAACGGAATCTTGGCGGTACGGCACTATACGCTTTTGTTGGGCGATCCATTAAATATGGAGCACGGCTCATACTTTCTGTTCCGCCTGCCACATAAATATCTCCCGCTCCGGCATTAATAGCCTGCGCAGCTAAATTAACGGCATTGATTCCAGACCCGCACTGACGGTCAATGGTTAAACCGGGAATTTCAATAGAAAGCCCAGTTTGCAGGGCTGTTAACCTGGCAATATTGCCCCCGCCGCTTAATACATTTCCAAAAATAACATCATCTATCTGATTAGCGTTTACTCCTGCACGATTCAGCGCTTCCTTGATGACCTCAGCCCCAAATTCATGGGCATTCAGGCTGGCTAATGCACCACCCTGCCTTCCTATCGGTGTTCTTACTGCTGAAACAATAACTGCTTCTCTTTTAGACATCTTTTTTCCTCCCTTAACTTTCTTCTAAAATCCCGTAGGCCAGTTCGCCAATCGGCGTTCGCTCATCGAACCATTTTTCCATACAGCAAACTCCAATGTCTTACATAGAAATTTCCGTGTTTCCCGTGGATGGATAACATCATCAATAAGATGTTTGGCCGCTGCCTTATAAGGCGAACTATCGAATGCCCATTTTTCAAGCAGCTCTTTTCTAACTTCTTTTGCATTTTCAAGACCTTGCAGCTGGCGGCCGTAAACGACATTGATTCCTACTTCCGGGCCGGTGAAATTAATTTCAGCTGTTGGCCAGGCTACAACGAAATCTGCCCCCATTGTTGGGCCACACATGTTTCCATAGGCTGCTCCCACACTTTTTCGGATCACAACAGAAATTTTTGGGACAGTCGACTGAGCGAGCGCTTGGTTCCAAACCATGATTTTGGTTGGAATTTTAATTTTTTCTGCTTCATTGCTAATTCGAAATCCGGGTGTATCATGCAGGAAGATCATCGGAATATTGAAGGAATCACATAAACAGATGAAGTCAGTCGCTTTTTCGCATTCCTGGACGCCGGACGCCCCTGCATATTTGATAGGCTGATTAGCAATCATCCCAACCGTCCGGCCATTCATTCTGGCAAAAGCGGTAATCAACGCAGGACCGTAATGCTCCTTATATTCAAAAAACCGCCGGTCATCTACGATTTCAGTAATAATTTTTTTCATATCATAGGCCCGATTCGTTTTGTTTGGCAGAATATCGAGCACCTGATCCACCATCCGGTAAGGGTCATCAGCTGTTTCTTTCATTGGCGGCTCTTCTGTTGCGTTAAGCGGCATGAAGCTGAAAAACTCCTTCATCTGCGCAATGCAGTCTTCCTCTGTAACTCCAAATGCGTCTGCCTGTCCGGTCTGGTGGGCATGAACCTTCCAGCCGCCCAGCTCTTCGGTAGATATCTTCTGCCCGGTTGCCATCTCAATCATTCTTGGTCCGGCAACCGCCATGCAAGTTCCTTTCAGCTGTGTCACAAAGTCAGATGAAACAGCTGTCCATGTAGGGCCTCCAAAGCTATCTCCCAAAATGCTGGTAATCGAAGGAACCTGCCTGTTGTGGGTCAGCATTTCATTGGGAAAAAGTTTATCGCTAATGCCATCCGATCCCATGCCATCCGGCATTCTCAAGCCCCCGCCTTCGTGAAGATAAAACATCGGCAGCCCGCGTTTGAGCGCATATTGATGAATGGAAACAGCTTTCCGCATATGAACCGCGCCTTCTGTTCCGGCAAAAACCGTTTTATCGCCAGCCTGTACGACAATCGGCCTTCCATCCACTTTGGCGATGCCAGCGATGAGTCCATCTCCGGCACTCTTATCTTCGGACCCAGCCATTTCGGAATGATTAAGCATGCCTACTTCCATAAACGAATCAGGGTCCACAAGCATGCCAATTCTTTCCCTTGCCGTATAGAAACCGGCATCATGCTGGCGCTTAATTTTCTCTAGTCCGCCATTTAGCTTGGCACGCTCTTTTCTTTGCACTAAATCGTCAACTGCTTCTTTCACAATGTCCCTTTCCTGATCAATCATTGTTTTACTTCCTTTCCTTGCGGTTCCTTTAGCAGCCTCCTTAACACTTTGCCCGAGCTTGTTGCCGGGAGCTGTTCAATAAACTCTACATATCTCGGATACTTGTAAGCAGCCATTTTTTCCTTCGCCCACAAAATCATTTCTTCCTCGGTGATTTTCCCGATATACTCAGGTTTCAACACGATGAAAGCCTTTACACTTTCGCCTCTGATTGGATCTGGAACGCCAATAACAGCGCTTTGGTGGATGCCAGGATGTTCATTAAGCAGTGCCTCGACATCCTCAGGGAACACACTGTAGCCGGAGCTTTTAATCATTTCCTTAATGCGCCCATGGAAAAATAAATAGCCTTCTTCATCCACACTTCCGATATCTCCGGTATGGACCCAGCCGTCCCGCAGTGTTTCTGCTGTGGCATCAGGCCGATTTAAATAGCCTTTGAATACGCCTGGATTTTTAATAACAATTTCTCCTTTTTCACCAGGATGGACTGGTTCTCCCGTTTCAAAATCAAGGATTTTGAGCTCTGTATCAAAGGTAGGAATTCCGCAGCTGCCCCATTTAATGTTATCAAGCGGCATAAACGTGTCACATGTATGGGTTTCACTTAGGCCATATGATGCTTCATGCATGATGCAGCCTTTCGTTAGTTCCTTCCATTTGTCCGCCAATTCTTTCGTTACCGGAATACCAAAACTGGTGGAAGAATTTCGTTTTAGTGATGATAAATCACGATTTTCAACACCCGGGATATTTAAAATCGCTACATTCATCGGAGCAATGCTATACCAGTTAGTAACCCGGTATGTTTCAATTGCCTCGACTGCTGTAACAGGGTCAAATCGGGTTAACAGTACGCACTCGCCTCCAGTGTAAACAGGGATATTGACCCCCATCACCATCCCGGCGATATGACATAGCGGGGCAATGGTGAGAAAGCGTCCGTCCAATTCAAATTGGTTTCCATGAACCGTAGATGCTGTTTTAAACAGGGCGCTCCCATATGGCAGCATTGCGGCTTTTGGTCTGCCTGTTGTTCCCGATGTAAACACCATTAGTCCTACATCATTCCAGATGTCAATTTCTACGTGCTGCACATATGGTTGATGATCCTTTAGGATTTGAACAAAGTCATACGTATCAGGTGTATGTTTTTTCTCCAGTGTCAGTTCCCCAGGCAGTGGTAAAGTCGGCTCTTCAGGCAAATAATCTGCATAATTGGTTGTTACAACAAACTCCACGGAAGGAGTTTTCGGCCGCACCGTTCCAATCAAAGCTTGCAGCTCTTGACCAGCGATGACCGCCTTTATCGCTGCCTCATTGATTAAATATTCAAGCTCCGATTCTTTATACATTGAGTTTAGCGGAACTACGATAGCGCCGAGACGCTGAACTCCGTAATGGGCAATTATATATTGCGGACAGTTTTGCATAAACAATCCAATACAGTGACCTTTTTCTACGCCTTTGGCTGCTAAAAATTGTGCGAATTTATCCACGGATTCGTCTATCTCTGCCCACGTCAAATTCCTGCCATAAAAGGAATAAGCAGTCTTATCCGGTTGGTCCGCAGCATTTTGTTTGACATACTCATGTAATGGTTTTTCGCCCAATCGATAAGTTAATGTTTTAGATACATTTTTTGGCCAGCTTCTTTGCAGAATATCCTTCATTATCGTAGATACCTCCCAATTCAGAACTATTGATCTTTATGTCATTTGGAAAATTCCCTATTTAACTCGGTCATTAATTCCTGCCGCAACTTATATTTTTCCACCTTATTTGTCGGCGTCCGCGGGATTTCGGGAGTAAACCTGACGTGCCTTGGCCACATATATTTTGGCATTTTATCCTTTACCCATTCCTTCAACTCCTCCTCAGTCACCTGCGATCCTTCCTTCTTCACTACATAAACGGCTACATCATCCTCGTCGCCTGCTTCTGCCGGTACGGGAAAGGCAGCGGTTAGATTAATCTCAGGATGTCCATTGATGATATCCTCCAATTGATAAGAAGATATTTTTTCTCCGCGGCAGCGAATGACACCACCCAGACGATCCACGAAATAGAAGTTTCCATCTTCACCCAAGTAACCAGCATCGCCTGTATGGAACCAGAGATTCTTAAATGCCTTGACGGTAGATTCTGGTTTATTGAAATATTCGGATAATATGAGGTGTGGAAAATGTGGCCTCAGCGCCAGTTGCCCCACTTCCCCGGCCGGAACTTCAATATCATTATCATCAAGTATAGCGATATCAAAGTAGTGTGGACCAATTCCCATAAATCCCTTTTTCAAGTTTTGTTTACCATCCACAATCGGAATATTGTTTTGTTTGCATCGCTCGATAATTTCCCTGCGGGAGAGACCTTTATATATTGATTTGGGTGTACCTTCTCCTTCTTCTGTTTGAAGAATAATGCTAATCAGCGGGTTCCCTGATTCTGTCTGTCCAAACCCGGCGGTACAAATATCAAAGCCAAACCGATTGGCAACCTCATGATGATTGAGCGGCAGCGGCTGCATATGAACTTTATTAAGTGTATTGTTTCGGTCCATTTCACTTGGCTCAGCGCTTACCAGCCAAGGAATCATGACATCCAGAAGGGTTACCATCGTTGCCTTGCTTTTATGGATGCGGTCCCAAAACTGATTCGGGCTGAACTTATCCCATAAGGCAGCGGTACAGCCCTCATAGGCAGCCTTGGCTACATTAAAAAAGGCACCGCCGACATGATATAGGGGCAAATCATTATACACGACATCTTCCGGCGACATCATTTGCCTGCTGCCTGCCGTATACCCATTAATCCATCGGTGCGATTGAACTACACCTTTTGCTGGACCGGTTGTCCCAGAGGTGTAAATAATGTTGGCTGTGTCCCAATAGTTTAATTCTACATCCAAATCACTCGTATCTCCTTGAAATAATAATTCAAGCGAATTTTCCTCATAATTTGAATGTAAAAGGGGCTCTGCATGCTCCTCTGAAAAATCATGATCTTCTTCTGCAGGATTATGGATGAAAGTTGCAAGCCTTCCTATCTCAGGTGCAATTTCATTTAGTAAGGGCACCATTGCTCTCTCTGTTATCAGCATTTTAGGCTGAGTATCATTAAGCTGATAGCTTAATAGTTTACCGCGATAGTTAAAATTGATAGGGCTGAATACTGCACCGGTTTTCCAGATGCCGAACATAACAATAGTTGAAATGAACGGATTTTTTAGAAAAACAGAAATTCGGTCCCCTTTGGCAATGCCTCTTACCATTAAAGAATGGCCAATACTATTCGTTAACTGATGAAATTGTTGATACGAAATTCGTTTCTCGTCTTCCCCATAATAAAGGAATGTTTTCTCTCCCGCTGCTTCTGCCCAGTAGGCAAGACTCTTTGTTACAATTTCTTCTGGAAACGCTCCTTCCATTAATGGATTCACCATGTAGCTCCCTCCTATTTTAATGGGGTGGTAAAAGCTGATTTGTCTTAAATTCTATTATGGCCTCATCCCATGACTGGAAGGACCGAGCATTTGCGGAAGAAGTGCATAGGCATCCTTTACCCATTCACATAACAATGGCCGTGTATCCCGAGGATCAATAATCTCTTCCACTCCAAAGGCTTCAGCCGTGCGAAGCGGAGACCGGACCGATTCCATACGTTCCAGCAATTCCTTCAATAATTCCTGCGGGTTCTCACTTGCCTCTAATTCACGGCGATAAGCTACTTGGACGCCGCCTTCAACAGGCAGTGAGCCCCAGTCTCCCGATGGCCACGCATAACGGAGATTTAACCCGTGTCCATTTGACATCCCCGCACCGCCAACGCCAAACACACGGCGCATAATAATTTCAATCATTGGAGCCTTGGCCTGATAGATTGCAGCAATTGCCCGCGCTCCTTTGCGAATCGTACCCTTCCGTTCATTTGGCAGGCCAATCACCATCCCAGGCTGGTCGACTAAATTAACGAGCGGCAAATGAAAGGTTTGACAAAGATCTACAAACCTTTCAATTTTTTCAGAACTCTCGGCCGTTAAACCGCCGCCATTTACAAATACGTCAGAAGCTAAAACTCCTACTGGATGTCCGTCAAGCCGTGCAAAACAAGTAAGCGTGCCTCCCCCATAAAATCGGCCCATCTCAAAGATTGATCCTTCATCAAAAATCAGCGGGAGGATTTCCCGGATTTTATACGGTGACCTGCGATTCCTGGGTATCACGGAAATTAATTTTTCTTCCTTGCGATTTGGATTATCAGCGCTTGCTGCAACAGGGGGCAGCTGCCAGACACTTGATGGCAAGTAGGATAAGAATTTCCGTGTCTGTTCAAAAGCATCTTCTTCTGAACTGGCAATATTGTCAATGGCACCGCTCGAACGATGAACCTGAATGCCGCCTAATTCCTCTTTGGTCAGATCCTGTCCCATTCCATATTTGACTACAGGAGGTCCGGCCACAAACAATTGTGCCGTTTCCTCTACCATGACGGAAAAGTGCGATGCTACTACTCTAGCAGCGCCTAATCCTGCAACAGAACCTAAGCACAAGGCCACAACAGGCACACGTTCCATATTGGCTACCACCAAATCCCAGGCTGGATTCACTGGTACATATGTATGGCCTTGCGTATCCAGAAATTTTACACTTCCGCCTCCGCCAGTACCATCAACAAGCCGAATCAGAGGCAGCTGGAGGTCATGCGCCATTCGTTCCGCATAGACCTGCTTCCCCATGATGGCTCCGTCAGCTGCACCGCCGCGAACCGTAAAATCGTCGCCCCCCACGACGACCTTGCGCCCATTAATCCTTCCAGTTCCGACAATGAAATTTGCTGGAGTAAAATCAACTAGCTCACCATTTGCATCGTATTTCGCCTTTCCGGCAATTGCACCTGTCTCGTGAAAGGTGTTTTCATCCAATAGGCTGGCAATCCGCTCTCTGACGGTTAATTTACCTTGGGACTTGTGCTTTGCGACCCGTTCCTCCCCGCCCATTTGTTGAGCAAGTGCTTCACGGTGCCGGAGTTCTTTAATTTCCGGTTCCCATGTCATCGCGTCTCCTCCTTATCCATATCCCCCTATAAAGGGGATTTTCTGTTTACTCCTTAACCAGAAGAATAGCCGTACTGATTCAGCTCATAGCTTTTAACCTTGATTGATCTCCAACTTGATAGAGTCATAATCGAAAATCAATATGTACATTGATTATCCGTGGTAAAAACAAGCCACCCATCTGCCCTCCGATACTTGTTCAAGCTGCGGTTCTTCCCGTTTGCATCGCTCATCTGCAAGCGGGCACCGGGTAGAAAATCTGCAGCCCACCGGCGGATTAGCAGGATTCGGAATATCTCCGCTTAATAGAATGCGTTCACGGTTACGAACGGTTGGATCAGGCTCCGGCACGGCTGAAATCAATGCCTCTGTATAAGGATGAAGCGGCTGCTCAAAAAGCTGATCTGTTTCTGAAATTTCCATTACCTTGCCTAAATACATCACCACAATCCGATCACTGATGTGCTTGACCGCCTGCAGTCCGTGGGCAATGAATATATAGGAAAGATTCATATCTTCCTGGATCTCTTTTAATAGATTTAAGACTTGAGCCTGAATCGACACATCTAATGCTGAAACTGGTTCATCACAAACAATCAAACTTGGGTTGAGCGCTAACGCCCTGGCAATGCCAATTCGCTGCCGCTGGCCGCCGGAGAACTCTTCCGGATAGCGGCTTCCATGTGCTGATGTCAGTCCTACCTTTTCAAGCAGCTCATCCACCCTTTTTTTTCTCTCACTGCTGGTTCCCATTTTATGAAGCACTAAAGGTTCAGCAATAATGTTCGCAACATTCATCCTCGGATTTAGTGAAGAATATGGATCCTGGAAGACCATTTGAATTTTTTTTCCCAAATCCCGCTTATTACGTCCTTTAGATAAAAGCGAATTGCCTTCAAAGATGACTTCCCCTGCAGTCGGTTCGAGCAAGCCAACGACCATTCTGCCTAGAGTCGATTTCCCGCACCCGGATTCGCCGACCAGACCAACTGTTTCACCACGATGGACATCAAGACTAATTCCATCCACTGCCTTTAACCATTTACCTTTTTTACTGAATAAACCGCTTCCTATAGGATAGTATTTTTTCACCTCATTAATTGAAATTAATGGTTCAGGCATGTACAGTCACCTCTTCCTTTTGCGAATCAACAATTTGCCAGCATGCGGCGCGCCGATCCTTGCCTGTCTCAATGAGGTCAGGAGCATCACTGAGACATTTATCCGTTGCAAAACTGCACCGGCTGGAAAAATTACAGCCTTTTGGAAGCTCAAGAGGATTCGGCACAGTCCCTGGAATGGTATGAAGATGCTTTTCCGATGCCCCCCTTAGTTTGGGGACACTTGCCAGCAGGCCTTTTGTATACGGATGCTGGGGATTTTGAAACAGAGAATAGACATCTCCCTCTTCCACAATCTCACCACAATACATGACGAGGACCCGATCAGCCATTTCTGCGACAACGCCTAAATCATGAGTAATAATCAGGATCGAAATATCAGTATCTTTCTGGAGCTCTTTCATTACATTTAGGATTTGAGCCTGGATGGTTACATCAAGAGCTGTTGTTGGTTCATCGGCAATGAGTAAGGAAGGATTGCAGGCAAGTGCCATTGCAATCATAATCCGCTGCCGCATTCCCCCGGACAGTTGGTGCGGATAATCATTAAGACGATTCTCGGGATCAGGGATTCCAACTTTCTCCAGCAACTGAAGAACAATTTTTTTTGCCTTCTTATAGCTGACACCTTGATGAAGCTGAATCGGCTCTGCAATTTGTTTTCCAATCGGATGCAAAGGATTTAATGATGACATTGGATCTTGAAAAATCATCGAAATTTCATTTCCTCTAATCTTTTTCATTTGCCTTTTTTTCATTTTCAGCAAATTGGCACCTTTAAAGGAAATAATACTCTCCTTCTCATACTTTATCGAAGGTGAATTCAACCCCATAACGGACAAAGCCGTAACACTTTTTCCGCTTCCTGATTCTCCAACCAAAGCAACGATTTCTCCTGCCCCGATAGAAAAAGAAATATTATTTACCGGTCTGATGACTCCCCTGGATGTAGGGATGTAAGAACAAAGGTTTTTCACCTCTAATACAGGTTCATTGTGTCCTCTCAATTCAATCCCCCCTAAGTTCTCTTCATTTTTGGATCAAAGGCCACCCGTAATCCGTCACCAAAAAAGTTCCCAGCCAAAACAGATATCAGAATGGCTATGCCAGGGAAAAGCATCATTAATGGATTCACAAAAATCATGCTGTATGCCTGCTGCAGCATTCCGCCCCAGCTGACTTGAGGAGACTGCGCTCCCATGCCCAGAAAACTTAATGAGGCTTCCACTAAAATGGCCAGACTGAAGCTAAAGGAAGCCTGAACAATGATAGGTGATAAGATATTAGGAAGAATATGCTTCATCATAATCCACAAAGGACCTGCACCTGAAATTTTTGCTGCTTCCACATAGGGTTCTCTTCTGACTTGAAGTGTCTGACCTCTTGCCAGGCGGGCAAATTGGGGTGTAAAAATAATTCCAATCGCAATCATCGCATTCCATAAACTTACGCCTAATGCTCCGGTAATTCCCAGTGCAAGAAGAATTGCAGGAAATGATAAAATCGCATCAACAATTCTCATGAAAATATCATCAACAATCCCGCCTAGATAACCGGAGATAATCCCAAGCGGAACTCCAATAACAAGTGGAATTAAGATGGCAACAAGGCCTGCTTGTATGGCCGCCTGGGCACCCATTAATACACGTGAAAATACATCCCTGCCCAATTCGTCTGTTCCAAACCAGTTGGTCCCGTCAGGCGGCAGCATGACTTTTGACAAATCCTGCTCATTTGGATCAAAGGGAACAATCCAGGATGCAAAGAGGGATAAGAATACTAAAAGCAGCAAATAAATCATACTTACAAATGCCAGCTTTTCATGAAACAATCGTTGCAACATCAAACGGAATTGCATCAAGCCGCCTCCTTCTTATTTAAATTCAATCCTGGGATCCAAAACGCTATATAATACGTCAGTCACAAAATTGATTACTAAAACTAAGACAACCATTACCAGCACAACACCCTGAAGCATCGGAAAGTCCCGCTGCAGAATAGAATTCACGGCCAGCTGTCCCATTCCCGGAATAGCGAATACCGTTTCAATGACGACAGTTGCCCCCAGCATGTTCCCAAACAACAGTCCAGTAGTCGTTATAACTGGAAGCAAAGAGTTCCTTAGCGCATGCTTCCAAATAACCGGCCACAGTAATAATCCCTTGGAATAAGCAGTCCGAATATAATCCGATTCCAACACTTCAAGAAGGGATGATCTTAATTGCCTTGTGATTTGGGCTGCGCCAAAGGCTCCCAGACAGATTGACGGCAGGATAATACTTTGTAAAAACCCTGTTGGACTTTCAGAAATACTTATGAATCCTGTTGCTGGCAGCCAGCCAAGATTTACACTGAATAAGACGATGAGAAGCATGGCCAGCCAGAAGTTGGGGATTGCCGTACCAAGAGTTCCCACAAATCTTGAAAGGTAATCCATCCAGCTATTCGGTTTAATAACCGACGCAATCGCAAAGGTCATTCCGAAAACAAACGAAAATAGGATGGATGCAATGACAAGCTGGAAGGTTACACCGAGTCTTGAAAAGACAGCATCGCTAACAATCTCTCCAGTAAAGAGAGAACGTCCTAAATCCCCTTGAACTGCATTTGTCAGCCAATTCCAATACTGAATCAGTATGGGTTGATCCAGTCCCAGCTGACTTCTTAACAATGCCAATTTTTCTTCTGTAGCATTGTCTCCTAAAAGGGCCAGGGCAGGATCGCCGGGTATAATCAGAATGAGGGAAAAGACTATTAATGTTGTAACAATCAGCATCGGTATCACATACATTAAGCGCCTCAGCAAAAACCTAAAAAACATCGACCTCTTCCCCTCTCTATAATTCTATTTATCTAACCATAGGAATGAAATTTTCGGTTTTCCAAGCAAAGTTCCTTCAAATCCTTTTACCTGTGGCGTCATCGCAGCCGTTACAGGGGTGAACACAAGCGGGATGGTCATGGCTTCATCATATATGGCAACTTCATTTATTTTTCCGTATAGTTCTGCACGCTCCTTCTGATCATAAGAAGCAGCAGCTTTATTAATTAATTCTTCCTTTTCAGGCGTTGACTCTCCTCCGGTGTTATAAAAACCATTTCCACTAAAGAATAAATTGACTGTCTGCTGTGGATCCGGCCGGCCCGTCCATGCCGTTAAATTTGCTGGAATTTGTTTCTCGTTAAAATATAACGAGTTGCCTTTATTCATTTCCATGGTTTGGATATTGATCTCAATACCGGCCTTTTTGGCCTGTCCCTTGATTGCTTCACCCATTCTCTGCCATTCCGGAACAGTAGGAACAACCATATCAAAACTGACCGAGTCTAAGCCTGCGCTTTTTAGAAGTTCCTTTGATTTCTCTGGATTGTACTCTAGCTTCAGGTCTGGGTTATAGGCCCAATAATCCTTCGGAAAGGCTTGGGTTGCAGGTTCACCCTGGCCATAATATAAGGCGTCAACAATGGCCTTGCGATCAATCGCGTATTGGAACGCCTGTCTAACTTCTTTTTTATCAAATGGCGCCAGTTTCGTATTAATGTAAATATTGTGGACGAATACACGCATTTTTGAATCTAAAACGATATTCGGATCTTTTTTCAGTACTTGGACATTATTAGGTGATACATTCCAATAAAAACTTAATTGTCCAGATTTTAGAGAGTTTAACCGTGTGTTTTCATCTGGCATGATTTTAGCTGTTATTGTATCGAGATACGGAAGCCCCTTCTGCCAGTAATTTTCGTTTTTCTCGAATTTGATTTCGCCATTATGGACCCATTTCGCGAATTTAAATGGGCCGGCTCCCACCGGGTTTTGAGCAAAATCAGCACCTAATTTTTCTACAGCTGTCGGTGACACCATCATTCCGGAACGATCTGAAAGTGCGAGTAAAATAGAGGAATCTGGCTGCTTCAGGTTTAATTTAACGGTGGACTCATCCACCACTTCTACGGATTCCACATTGCTTATGTCCGATACATTTGATTGCTCGGAATTCACTCGATCCAAATTGAATTTCACAGCTTCCGCATTAAATGCTGTGCCATCGTGGAAGGTAACTCCTTTTCTTAAATGTAGAAGAATGGTTTTTTCATCCGGTGTTTCCCATGATTCTGCAAGTCCAGGCTGTGCCTCAAGATTGCTATTATAATTGACTAAAGTATCATAGACTGGATAAAGTAATGCGTGGTCATTGCCTGAATTACCTAATATCGGATCGAAGTTGCTTATATCTGTATCGTAGCCAAAAATCAAATCGCCGCCTTGTTTCGGTTCACTACTGCTTTGGGTACCCTGTGAATTATCTGCTGCTTGATTATTCGATGCTGTATTGTTTTTCCCACACCCTGAAATAACCAAAAGGATGGACAAGCTTAATAAAATAATCATTTTTCTATAATTCCCCATGATCGACTTCTCCTTCTTCATTTAGATTTTTAATCTTTAAAATTTTCAAGAAACTTTACTTAAAAAAAGACTATGATTCCAGTTCGATTCTCTTTTTGTTATCTCCTCTCAAGCCTCTCCCTGTAAATTTTGTTAATTTTTCTATTTATCCAACCATAAAAATGAAAACTTTGGTTTCCCTAACAATGTTCCTTCGAATCCTTTGACTTTTGGTGACATAGCTGCTGTTGCAGGTGCAAAGAAAACAGGAATGGTCATAGCTTCCTCCAAAATAGCAATCTCATTAATCTGGGCATATAGCTGGGCCCGTTCCTTTTGATCATAGGTAGCTGCAGCCCTTGCGATTAACTCTTCTTTTTCTGGTGTGCTTTCACCTCCAGCGTTGTAGAAAGCTTTACCGCTAATTAACGAGTTCATTGTCTGCTGCGGGTCAGGCCGTCCGCTCCAAAACGTAAACCATGCTTGGCCCTGTTTCTCATTAAAGTAGATGGTGTTCCCTTTGTTGGCTTCGGTAGTTTGGATATTCATCGTAATGCCCGCTTCCTTGACCTGTCCTTTTACCGCCTCCGCTATCCTTTGATAGAATGGCAGATTCGGAACATATACATCAAAACTAACACTTTCTAGCCCTGCTTCCTTCAGCAGCGATTTTGCTTTTTCGATGTCATGTGGAATCTTAATATCTTGATTGGAAGCCCAATACTCCTTCGGAAATGTTTGATAGGCTGGCTCACCTTCACCGAACGTTAAAACCTTGACAAGTGCCTCGCGGTCGATGGCATATTGTAATGCTTGACGGACCTCTTTTTTGTCCAATGGGGCAAGCTTCGTATTGATGAACATATTTTGGAAAGCAACCTTCATTTTCGTATTAAGGACAACATTCTTATCCTTCTTCAATATTTGGCTGTTATCAGGAGATACATTCCAATAGAGCTGCACTTGGCCAGCTTTCAGTGCATTTAATCTTGTATTCTCATCTGGCATAACCTTTAATGTCATTCTATCAATATATGGAAGTCCTTCCTGCCAATAATTTTCATTTGCTTTTAACTGAATTTCAGCATTCCTAACCCATTTTTCAAGCTTATATGGTCCTGTTCCAACAGGATTTTGACCGAAGTCCTCACCGAATTTTTGCACCGCTGTTGGCGAAACCATCATTCCCGAACGATCTGACAAAGCTAGAATGATGGAGGAATCTGGTTGTTTAAGATTCAATTTAGCTGTTTGAGCATCCACCACTTCAACTGACTCCACATTGCCTAAATCCGTTACCTTGGAATCCGGAGAGATGGCGCGTTCAAGGTTAAATTTCACTGCTTCAGCATCAAATGGAGTTCCATCATGAAAGGCAACGCCTTTTCGCAGATGTAGAATAATCGTTTTATCATCAGGAATATCCCAAGATTCAGCTAATCCCGGCTGGGGTTCAAGCTGTGCATTGAAATTAACCAGAGTATCATAAATCGGGTAAAGCAATGCATGGTCATTTCCTGAGTTACCGAGTAAAGGGTCATAATTGCTAATATCAGTATCAAAAGCAATCGTTAAATTTCCACCTTTTTTAGGTGTAGAGTCCTTTTGGTTTTCCACTGTATTTGCTTGTGACTTTCCCGAGGATGAATTATTATTTGAACATCCTGCCACAAGCAAAACCGCCATTAATAAAAAAGCTAATAGTAATTTGGGTACCCTATCCATTTAAACCCTTCCTCTCCAAAATACTTCATTATTAAAATCCTTCGGAGTTGTTTTATCCTTTCATAACCCTTCAGTGT
The DNA here is from genome assembly GCF_000986785.1 of Mesobacillus campisalis. Lineage (GTDB taxonomy): Bacteria > Bacillota > Bacilli > Bacillales > Cytobacillaceae > Mesobacillus_B > Mesobacillus_B campisalis. The sequence goes on from NZ_LAYY01000015.1 coordinate 99,487, forward strand.
ATCTTAGATAATTCCTGGTCACGAAGCTCTCGTTTCAATAACTTTCCAACTGCGGATTTTGGGAGCTCATCCCGGAATTCAATCAGCTTTGGTACTTTATAAGGAGCTAATTTTCCCTTACAAAATTGAATAATGTCTTCTTTGGCCGCTGTTTGACCGCTTTTCAAAGAGATAAAAGCCTTAACTGTTTCACCGCGGTATTCATCAGGTATCCCGATGACCATTACTTCCCTTACTTCTGGGATTTGGTAAATTACCTCCTCCACCTCACGAGGATATACATTGAATCCACTGGCGATAATCATATCTTTCTTTCGGTCAACAACATAAAAATATCCTTCATCATCCATGTAGCCCACATCACCAGTATGCAGCCATCCCGCTTTCATAGCCGCAGCTGTTTCTTCAGGCTTATTCCAGTATCCTTTCATTACCTGCGGACCGCGGACGAGAATTTCTCCTTTCATTCCAACTGGCGCCTCTATTATTTCTCCTTGATCGTTTTCAATGCCGATTATGACTTCAGTCTTGGGAATTGGAATGCCAATACTTCCTGTTTTATTTCTTGTGTAAGGATTGCTAAGGGTTCCAGAGGTTGCTTCTGACAAGCCATAACCGTCAGAAATATACGTACCATCTCCCATTAACTTTTTAAAATTTTCATAAATCTCATGAGGCAAAGCAGAACTTCCGCAGAAAAAGCCCTTTATATTTTCTATACCGTATGATTCTGCGTTTGGATAATGAAGCATTGCGGTATACATGGTTGGAACGCCCAAAAAGATGAATGGCGGTTCTTTTTGGATTAGCTCCAATACGGTTTTCGTATCAAATCTCGGAATAATGATTTGTTTATAGCCGAACCGAAATCCTGTTAATGTGACATTAACAAAGCCAAAAATATGAAAAAACGGTAAAAAGCTGATAACTGACCTGGGATGGAGCTGTGGGGTGTCAAACCGTTTTAATAAATACTCATAAAATTGCTCAATTTGAGTAATAAAATTCTGATGTGTCAGCATAACTCCCTTAGATACCCCGGTTGTTCCACCAGTGTATTGCAGTACCGCGATATCTTCTGTTGGATTAATTCCAATAGGTGGGGCATCTTCTTGGTATGTAGTAAGGAAATTGTCAAAATAGCTATCTTCCTGATCAAGGGAACAATTCTCAGTCTGGGAGGTTTGAACGACAATGATATTTTTCAAGGACGTTTTGCTTTGCACTCTTTTTACTCTTTCATAAACAGAAGTATGACAAATGATAAATTCTGCTTCTGCATCATTTAACTGATACTCTAATTCTCTTTCTACATACATTGGGTTTGTCTGTACAACGATTCCTCCTAGCTTGAAAACCGCGAAAGCCGAAAAAATATAGTGCGGACAATTAGGAAGCATAATCGATAAACGGTCTCCCTTTTTAAAGCACCGCCGGTATAATGCACCCGCTAATTTAGCTACAATTTGTTGAACATCTTGGTAGGACCATTTATTCTGATTAAATTCTAATGAAATATCAGAACCGAAACGGGAAACAGCTTCGTCGAGAAGTTCATTTAAAGACTTTTCTTTAATCAATACATCCGGATTTACACCTTTTGGATAAAACTTCAGCCACCTCTTATTCTCAGATACCATTTTTTCAACTCCTTAAATATGAAAGGATTACAGTAAAACCTGTCTTGCAATCACAAGCTTTTGGGTTAAATTGGAGCCTTCATAGATCTGGGTAATTTTTGCATCGCGCATCATTCGTTCAACAGGGTAGTCATCTGTATAACCGCTCCCTTCTAGCATTTGAACGGCATCGGTGGTCACCTTCATCGCAACATTCGAACAGAATAACTTTGCCATTGATGCTGTAGCTGCCGCTTTACTTGACCCGCTGTCCAGAAATTCTCCGCCATAATATAGCAATCTTCTTGCAGCCTCAATCTCTGTCGCCATTTCAGCAAGCATAAGCTGAGTATTATGGAATCTCAAACTTTCCCTTGAAGTACGAGCAAATTTATGGGCATACTTGATGACCTCTTCATATGCACCCTGTGCAATCCCTAAAGCTTGGGCCGCTACATTTAATCTCGTTCGATTAAGTGTTTCCTTCAAAATTTTAAATCCTTTTCCTTCGCCCCCTACTAGCTGTGAATGATGAATTCTTACATTTTCTAAGATAATCTCTCTTGCTGACATCCCTTTTACACCCATTTTCCTTACTTCCCTTCCCAAAGTGAGTCCGGGTGTTCCCTTTTCGACAATAAAATAGGTGATACCTGCTTTTTCTATTGTTGGGTTTATTGAAGCGGCAATAATGAAAATGTCTGCTTTCCCTGCGTTAAACACAAATAACTTTTTTCCATTTAATATATAATGATCACCCATTTTCTCAGCTGTTGTATAAACGGATTGAAGGTCACTGGTGAGGCCTTCTTCAGTAATTGCAAATGCCCCAATTAATTCACCCGATGTAAGAGGAAGTAAATAGCTAATTTTCTGCTCTTCAGAACCACCCTTAACAATTGGGTTAATCACCATGTCCTGATTCGTCAGTAGCATTGAAGTAGACCCGCAGCAGCGCGCGACTTCTTCAATAATAATCAACTTATTCAAATGCGAAAGTCCTCCCCCACCATAACGTGAAGGGACACTTGTTCCAAATAATTTATTTTCAGCCATTGCCCAAACGTGGGATTCTGGTATTCTTTGATTATTATCCACATCTTTTGCAGCAGGCAGAAAATAATCCTCTGCAATGGAGCGGGCAAAATGACGAACCATAAGCATCTCTTCTTGAATCAAGTAAATTGCTCCTCCCATTAGTACTACTCATTTATATTGCAATTCCCGTGCCAACTTAAAAAGGCTGATTTCTAAAGGGGGCATCCTTGTATGCATGCAGAAAAACAACAAAAAATGGTGCGAAATTGCAACTCGTTGCATTTTTACACCATTTTTAAAATTTAGAATATTTTTTTACTTTTCTTGATAACGTGGAAGCGTCGACGTCTAGTGCTTTGGCTGCAGCACGAATACTTGAATACTCCTTCAAGGCTCGTTCGATAAGTTGTTTTTCGTATAGTTCCATATGCTCTTTAAGCGACTTTGCACCGTCAGGAGCAGGACTGATTTCATCACTATCAATTATATGGGATTCCGGCTGTCTCTCATCTTTTTGTTGCGGAACAGTCATTTCATTTTTGATTTCCTCAGTAGTGATAATCGGTTTCTCAATCATTATACACAGTCGTTCAACAATATTTTGTAGTTCCCTCACGTTTCCCGGCCAATGATAATGTTGAAAGTTATCCAATACTTCCTTTGAAAAGATCTTATTTATACCGTATTTAAGTCTTATGTTATTGATAAAGTGGTAGGTTAACGGGACGATATCATTTTGTCTTTCCCTAAGCGGAGGGATATGAATCGGTATGATATTCAAGCGATAATAAAGATCTTCCCTAAAACCGCCTTTTTGGATTAAATCTTCCAAGTTTTGATTAGTAGCGGCAATTACCCTAGCGTCGATTTTTATCGGCTTCGTTCCACCGACACGGGTAATTTCAAATTCCTGCAGCACCCTCAATAATTTCACCTGTAGATGTAAAGGGATTTCACCAATTTCATCTAAAAGAATCGTCCCTTTAGAGGCTTGTTCGAATAAACCAATCTTCCCCTTCGTGCTGGCTCCAGTAAACGCGCCCGGTTCATAACCAAACAATTCAGATTCCAACAGATCATTTGGAATCGCCCCGCAATTCACTTTAATCAGTGGCCGATCACTTCGATTACTATTTTCGTGAATTAATTTAACTAGAACTTCCTTACCGACACCAGATTCCCCATACAAGATTACTGTTGATTCATGTTGTGATACTCGTAAGGCACGGTCAATAACTTTCTTCATTTTAATGTCATATGCGACCATGGAATGCATGACTGTTTTTTTGGATTTAAGTTCCTCCAGTTGTCGGGTGACTTCCTCATGCTCTTGTTCCAATTGAAAAATTTCATTCCTCAGTTTGTTTAGGACCGTTACTTCTAATATATTGCTAACAACCTTTACAATTTCCCCCTCTCGATTTTTAATAGGTATAGCGCTAACTAACACTTCTTTGCCATTGTAAATTTTTTGCAAGAGGGTACAAGGCTTTTTTTCCTTAAAAACTTGTAATTCCGCGGATTGGTCAATAATTTCTTCAATTATTAAACTCTTATGTAAACGTCCAACGAAATCACTTTCTGTTAACCCGGTTTGTTTCTCAAATGCGGGATTTACTTCAATTATCATCCCATCCTTATTGGTGATGACTACACCGGTCAAAGAATGTTGAAACATTTGTGTATAGGTTTGATATACCTCTTCCAACTTCTCTAGATTTTTTGGTGCTTGTTGTACAATCGTCGATTTGGTGGCCCCATTCCAGGTTAAAATCTTATATTCGCCTCCTTATATGCATGTTAACCCTATCTATATAGTATATTATATTCTATATTTTCTGAAAAATAAACACCTCTATATTTCGTATCCCTAATTATAGATTTAAAATAAACAACCTTCCCGGAAACAATTCGAGAAGGTTATTTTACTTAAAGAATTATTGATTGAAAATGTTGTTTTACAAATGGAATCACCTTGTTTGGAGCCTCCACATGAATAAAATGTCCGGAGTTAGGAATGATGTGGATCTTTGCCTGCGGAAATTGCAGGTCTCGCGTCTTATAGGCAAATTCTGTTGAAATATAAGGGTCATTCTCCCCCCAGATTATCGTAACGGGCTTCCTGATTTTCGAAAGTTGTTGATATGGTTCAACTAATTCCCGATTGGCAGACCGGTACAGTTCAAGAATAACGTTCCTTGTATGTGAAGTTTCAAAGATAGAATAAAAGTCTTCCAGTATTGTTTCTTCCACTGAGGGGATTTCCAGTTTCATATTCTTCATCCAAGCTTCTTTATTTGACATGGCTTCGACCACTTTTTCGCCCAGACCGGGAGTTCGCCATTTTTTCGCAAGTGGATGCCATGTATAGCCTGGCAGCAATGACGTATCACTAATAATGAAGCTTTCGACTTGTTCGGGATGCTCACATGCCCATCGAAGGCCAATCAACCCGCCCCAGTCATGGACAACAAGGTGGACTTTTTCCACAGAGACCGCCGCCATAAAATCATCAATAAAAGAAAGGTAGTTTTCCCATGTGGAGTTGTAGGGAAACCTCTCGCTCTGTCCAAATCCAGGAAGGTCAGGGGCAATCGGACGAAATCCCAATGATGCTATTTCTGGGATAAGATACTTCCATAACATACTTGATTCTGGAACTCCGTGGATTAGCAGGACTGGAGGCGCACTTTTGGAACCTTCATCAAAATAGGAAATCTTTTGGTTGTTTAAGATTAGTGATTTTTTCATTAACATTAAGAATCACCTATTCTCTTCATTTTTTTCATTATGGAATCAGGTCTATTTTTTTAGTCACCCTCCTAATGAATCTGCTTTTCAAACAAAACATGCCGGTCGTTCATTTTTGTGATTCGCTGCAGCAGGATCAGATTGAAGGCCAGCACGGCTGCACTCAGTAAAAACATCACCAATGGTCCTACGATAAACAATCCGCCTGCCTGGCCGGCAATCATGGCGATAACCGGCAAAATGATTAGGCCGCCAATATTTTGGGCTTCCTGAAACGTCTTTACCCTTGCCGAGATGAAAATGTTCAGCAGCACGGTCAGCAGCGTGACCATCGGGGAAAGGCAAGTAATCAGCACGAGCCAATTGGCCGTCGGGAAAATCATCTCGCCAAACAGCTGGTACCCCAGAAGGTTGATGACAAATCCGCACAGGATAAAGGAAAGAACGGATACCAAAAACGAAGGGATGAACGAAGCAAGTGTTTTACTGATGAACAGCGTCCTTACCGGGATTGGTGAAAACAACAGGCTTTCAAGTGTCCTGCGCTCCTTCTCCCCTACAAAACTGTTCGAAGCAACCACGCTTGCCGTAATAATGGGAACCAGTAGGAAAAAGGAAGGCAGCAGATAATTGACAAAGATATAGACCATTTGCTGTTCAGCGTTATCGAAAAGAATCCCATTTGTCTGGGACAAGAACGTCTCCAACAGCTTTCCCATATCATTCCCCAGCGTTTTCTCCACGTCGAAAAATACAGCAGACCCAAGCAAAATTCCCGGAAGGAGCACAGAAAACAGCACAGGAATGACAATTATGGTTGCCAGCAGGCTTTTTGTACGGAATATGTCCCTCAGGTCCTTCCTGATCATGGCCTTCACAATATTTGTATTCATTTTCGGGCATTCTCCCTTACTTTGAAGTAGATGGATTCCAGGTCGTTGTTCACCATCTCCACCCCATAAACATTATGCTTCTTCAAAACCTCCCTAAGTAGTTCCGGCACCGCATCCCGTGAAGGAATTTTGACAAGCAGGGACTCGTCTCCGGCACTTTCCCAAGAATAGCCCATAAATGATTTGCCAGCTGGAAGGAAATCGGTCGCAACCTTGACCGTGATCTCTTTAAAATATTTCCGCTCCAGTTCTTCTATGCTGCCTTGTTCCACAATCGTCCCGTTTTCCAAAAAGGCGAAGGAGTCACAAATATTTTCGAGCTGGTGAAGGACATGCGAGCAAATCAGAATCGTCGTTCCTGTCTCCTGGTTATACTGCTTCAAGTAGGAAAGCACCATTTTGATTCCATCCGGGTCCAATCCATTGGTCGGTTCGTCGAGAAACAGAAGTTTAGGTTCATGCAGCAAGGCTTTAGCAAGCGAAAGCCGTTTTTTCATTCCCGTACTGTAGCTTCCGGCCAAAGCGCCTTCATGCTCTGTGAGCTCAAACAAATCCAGCAGCCTGCTGATGATTCCCATATCTTTTACACCATAAAGGACAGCGAAAAACTCCAGGTTCTCGCGGCCGCTCATCTGGTGGTACAACCCCGCGCTTTCGGTTACAATTCCTGAGTTTCCGCGGATTTCATCTCCATGGCTCAGCGGATTCATGTCCATGATGGAAACTACCCCGGAATCCGCCCTGATCACCCCGTTCATAATGCGGATAAAAGTCGTCTTCCCCGCTCCGTTCGGGCCAAGGAGCCCGACAATCTTCCCTTCTTCAACCTTAAAATCCACCTCTCTTAAAACCTGTTTGTTTCCATACCTTTTGGAAACAGCTTCCGCCCTGACCATATCCCCCATAAATTCCCAACCCTTTCAAGGATGTTTATATATAAAAAAACACCATGCCAATTCAACTATAAATGACAGGGTGTTCTTTTTAAAGAATTATTTTTGTTTTTAACTTGATTTACGTCCCAAATACGCCTCCATGATGCGCGGGTCATTAAGCAGGTCCTGGGCCTTGCCGTCCGCGACCATTTTCCCTGTTTCAAGCACATACCCGTAATCGGAGATTTTCAGGGCCTGCCGGGCATTCTGTTCGACGAGAAGGACGGTCGTTCCGCTTTGGTTGATTTCTTTTATAATCTTGAAAATATCCGCGACAATGAGCGGGGCAAGCCCCATGGAAGGTTCATCAAGGAGGAGGAGCTTCGGGCGGCTGAGGATCGCCCTTGCAATGGCAAGCATTTGCTGCTGTCCGCCGGACAGTGTTCCGCCAAGCTGCTTTTCGCGTTCTTTTAAAATCGGGAACCGTTTGAGGACCATATCAAGGTCCTTTTCGATTTCATTGTCCTTGCGATGATACGCGCCCATTTCCAGGTTCTCCATTACGGTCATGCCGGCAAGGATCTGCCTCCCCTCCGGCACGAGGGCAATGCCTTTGCGAAGAAGCTGGTCCGGTCTTAGTCCCGTAACATTCTCGCCCAGGAATTCCACCTTTCCCTGCTGCGGCTTCAGCAAACCGGAAATAGTTTTCATCGTTGTAGTCTTTCCGGCGCCATTTGCCCCAAGGATGGTGACGATGCTGCCTTCTTCCACTTCAAGGGCAATGTTTTTCAGCACCTGGATCTTTCCATAATAGGTGTGGATGCCACTCACTTTAAGCATGCAGTTCTTCCTCCTCCCTGCCGAGGTAGGCTTCAATCACATCATGGTTATTCTGGATTTCAGAAGGTGTGCCCTCCGCAATTTTCTTGCCGAAGTTCAGGACGGCAATCCGGTCGCAAAGCTTCATCACGAGCGGCATATCGTGTTCAATCAGCAAAACGGTCATTCCTTGCTTTTGAATTTTTTTGATCAACTGAAATAAATCGCTCGTCTCTGTTTCGTTCATGCCGGCGGCCGGTTCATCCAGCAGGAGAAGCTGCGGGGAACTAGCCATCGCCCTGGCAATCTCGAGTCTTCGCTGCTGGCCATAGGCAAGGTTTTCAGCCGCGACATCCCCATAGTCACCAAGCCCGACAAAAGCCAGCAGTTCGCCGGCACGCTTGCGGATCCGGTCCTCTTCTGCACGCTGCGATTTCGTTCGGAATACACTTTTCAGCACGCCCGAATGGCTGCGGCAATGCTCCCCTACCATGACATTTTCCAGTGCAGTCATTTTCGGGAAAAGCCGGATGTTCTGGAAAGTTCGGCAAATTCCTTTCTCGGTAATCTGGTAAGGTTTACGGCCGCTGATGTTTTCTCCATTAAAAACAATGTCACCCGATGTGAGCGGGAACATCGAGGTAATCAGGTTGAACATCGTGGTCTTCCCGGCGCCATTGGGACCGATCAGCCCAAAGATTTCGCCTTTTTGAATGTGAAAGGACACGTCCGAAACAGCACTGAGACCGCCAAAATTTTTACATGCTTTTTTGATTTCCAGCACCATATTTCTGCCTCCTTTTCGCTGTCTTTGACTTCAGCAGTTCCAGAAGGTGCACATCGATTAATCCCTGCGGCCTTACTGCCATCATGATGATAATAATCAAGCCGTAGAGCATGTACCGGTATTCACTGATGAACCGCAGTACTTCCGGCATCAGCGTGAGGAACAGGGATCCGAACACAGGCCCCCAAATCACTTCGCTGCCGCCAAAAACGGTAAAAACAAGGATTTCGACGGCACGGTGGTAAGCAAAATCTGCAGGGCTGATGTAGGCGAGCACATGCGCGTACAAAGCCCCCGCAAAGCCGGCAATCACTGCGCCCTGGGCAAAAGCAAGAACCTTGTAGTACGTAATGTTGATTCCCATTGACTCTGCGGCTTTTTCATCCAGTTTAATTGCCGCAAATGCGCGTCCAACACGGGAGCTGTGCTGCCTCCTGAAAAACCAGATTATGAATGCTGTAATCACCAGGAGCAGGAAAAAGATCGTCAAAAAGATGAACTGATTGTTTTGCAGTCCCAGCGACTGCGGGTTAAACCCGAATTCCCTTAATGAAGCAAGAATCTCCCGGCCCATATGCGGAATTCCCGAGAGTCCGACCGAGCCCTTTGTTAGAGATTCCCAGTTTACAAACAATACACGGATTACCTCTCCGAATCCGAGGGTGACAATCGCCAGATAGACCCCCTGAAGCCTGAGGGTAGGAATGCCAATAAGCACGCCCATTATCCCTGCCACCAGCGTTCCGGCAATAATGCCTAGGACAATGGGCAATTCAAAATGGATGGTGAGAAGGGCCGATGTATAGGCCCCCATTCCCATGAAGCCTGCGCTCGCCAGGGAAAGCTGCCCGGTGGACAGCGGGATATATACGCTAATGCCAAGGATGATATTGATAAGAACAAACGAAGCAACCTGCAAATAATATGGATTGATTAGTTCTGCAAGCATCGGTCCACCTTCTTACGCTGATATTTTTTGGCCGAATAACCCTTGCGGCCGGATGAGAAGAATGATGATGATCGCCAAAAAGGCAATCGCATCACGGTAGCCTGAATCACCGTATACCACGATGAAGGTTTCCGCAAGCCCCAGGATCAGGCCTCCTGCCATCGCTCCCTTGACATTCCCCATGCCTCCAAGGATGATGATCGCCAGCCCTTTGAGCCCCATCGACAATCCCATTTGCGGTGTCACCGAGTTAAAAGCCATCCCGACCAGGATTCCGGCAATCCCGCCCATGGCCGAAGCGATGATGACGGTCATCGTTATGATTCTCTTAGTGTCGACACCCAGCAGGCTTGCTGTTTCCAGGTTTTCGGCTGTGGCACGCAATGCTTTGCCAGCCTTTGTTTTGCCGAGCCAGAACGAAAGCGCCATCATAAGGATGACGGAGATGACAAAAATGACAAGCTGGACCAAATAGATGGTCACAGAACCGATTTCAAACGAAATTTGCGCAAAAGAAGCACGGAATGGATGATTGCCGGCACCAAATAAATGATGCGATAAGTTCTCTAATAAAATCGAAACGCCAATCGTGCTGATCAGCGGGGCAAGATGGGATACTCCCTGTTTGTTCCTGAGCGGCCGAAGGGCAAACTTTTCAAGCAGAAAGCCCATCATGGCCGTAATGACAATCGCCGACATAAAGGCCACCCATAAAGGAGCCTGCAAGGACGTGGTCAGGATGACACCAATAAAAGCACCAAACATAAAAATTTCGCCGTGGGCCATATTGATAATCCCAAGGACCCCGAATACGAGGGTAAACCCGAGAGCCACTATCGCATAGATGCTTCCGAGCGTTAAACCGTTTATCAACTGTTCAATCAACAAGGCCATTCACCTTCTAAAAATGAATTTGTATAAAATTGCAGGAACCATATGGATATTCAAAGCTGACAGTCCTTCATAAAAAAGCTTTTACAGAAAAGAACGGGCATTCCCTGTTTAGGCGGCAGCCCGTTCTGATCATTCGCGGCCAGGGTTATGGCCGTATTTATATCAATTAATTAAATTCCTTGAACTGTCCATCTTCAATGATGAGCACGGTTGGGTCCATGACTACGTCCCCTTCATCATCAAAGGAGAAATTGCCAAGAATGCCGTTGAAATCCTTGACCTGTGCCAGCGCGTCCCTGAATGCATCACGGTCTGCTTCCCCAGCGTTTTTCAAGGCTTCCGCATATATATACAGAGCATCATAAGCCTGGGCAGCAAACTGGTCTGGCTTCTTGCCGTACTCTTCTTCAAATTTGCTTACAAATTCCTTTACCTTTGAATCGTCTTTTTCCCCATACCATGGTGTTGCCACAATCAACCCATTAGCCGCATCACCCGCAATTTTAATGACCTCAGGGGAGTTGAAGCCATTTCCGCCTACAAACGGGACATCAATTCCCATTTTTCTTGCCTGGTCCATGATTACAGCGCCTTCATTATAAAGGGCTGAAGCTAGGATCAAATCCGGATTCATTCCTTTTATTTTCGTTAACTGTGCATTGTAATCGGATTGTCCTTTTTGGAAAGTTTCAATTGTTAGGATTTCAAGGTCCATGTCTTCCGCCGCTTTTTTCATTGTGTCGAAGCCGGACTTTGTAAACACATCATCATTTCCATACAGGATGGCAACCTTTTTGGCGCCGTACTTCTCAATTGCTTTTGTCATTGAAGCGGGAATCGCCAATGCTTCAGGAATGGAGTTGCGGAAAACATACTCTCCCAGCTGGGGGATCCCTTCCGCGGTCGTGGATGTTCCCATAATCGGCACGCCATTCAGGTCGGCTTCAGGGCCTACGACATTCATTTCGGTGCTGAGAGTCGGTCCAATAATCGCCGTCACATTTTCCGAGTTCATCAGCTTTTGGGCGGCAGTCAGTGCCTGGTCCTGCTTGCCGGCAGAGTCTTCAATCAATAGATTGATTTCGACATCGCCCTTGGCATTGATTTCTTTCTGTGCCAGCTTGAGTCCGCTTGTAATCGCTTCCCCATAGGCAGCACCCGGACCCGAAATATAGGAAATGACTCCAATATCAGCGGTTATCACACCGCCCCCGGCAGCTTGTCCCTCTTTTTCCCCTGTTGCCTGTTCTCCGCCCCCGCCGCATGCTGCCAAAACCAGCAGGCTCGACAGAACAGAAAACTGGGCAACCTTTTTTAAGCTCACTTTCATCTTCATTCCCCCACTTTTTAAATATCTCAATTTTCAAAACTATATAACTATTATATATAAAAGCAAGATAAAGTAAATATGCTGATAAAAATATATTTTCTGAAAATATTATTCAATGAAAACAATAACCTTACTGCGGTCTAACCCGGTAATCTTAACGCTAGACATTAGCTAACGATGCATAACTTGTTGGGGAAAAAGCCAAAATACTTGAGGGTTATTTTTTAAAGAAAAGAGGGAGTTTCTTATGAAGGAAGTTTTACAGCAAGTAAAAGAAGAACTTGAACGAGCGTATAACGAGCCGGAATCCCACAGCCTTGAACAAAGCATCAAAAAACTGCAGTCCGCTTTGGAGCAGAACGGTGACAGGGGTACGATGATTGAAAATGCGATTACTTCGATCATCCAGGCACAGCATGCCATGCAGCAGCTGCGAAATGCCGGGGATGTTTCTTCTGCCGCCGCGTTTGGCGAAGCCCATAATGCGCTTGACCAGGCAATCAAGTCATACAGCCATGTGGACAATGACCCGGTATAAGAAAACAATAGCCGCAGGGAGGCTCTCCTCCCTGCGGCTATCTTTTTATCTTCTTTTAACTTCTCCGGTTTTCCTGGTCTTTTAATCGGTTTTGCTGGTCAGGAAGCCTGCCCTGGTTTTTAAACTCTTCTTCCTGCTTCTGGTTAGCCAAGTGGTTTCTTTCCACGTCTTTAAGCTGGTCCTGATTTTGCTTATTGTTCATGAAAATCCTCCTAACCTTTATGATACTAACCATATTCCCTAATTTATAGTAAAAAAACAACTGGCTTCCGGCCTTTTCTGCCGGGTTTATTTATACATGATATCGTCTTTCAGCGTGGCCACTTTCGTCAAGGCAGCATCAATATCCCTTTCGCTGACCCCATAGTGGGCGAGGGCGTCATGCAGGTGCTTGACAATGGCCTCAAAATGCTCCGGCTGAATATTCATTCCCTCATGTGCCTTGGCCATGGACTGGCCGGAATACTGGTTTGGGCCTCCCAAGGCGAATGAGATAAACTTGGTTTGATGGCGACGCTGCTTGTCCATGTCTGTATGTTCAAAATAATGGTTTACGGACTCGTCCTTCAAAACCAGTTCATTGTAAAAATAATAGACCACCTTTGCGATGGCCTCTTCTCCGCCCAGCTTTTCATATAGGGATTGTTCCATCTTGCAGCACTCCTTTGCTTTTTGGTTTATTTTCCACATTTACACCCTTTTCATGCCTATTCTTCTAAATATGCCCAAGGATTATTACCTTCGCTTGCGTTCCTTTGATTTTTTGATTCTCATGATCTTCGATGATGGCTGTTTGCGAATCCATTTCACAAACCTGGCGAGCTTTTCATCACGCCTTAATTCCTCCAGTGTCGAAAGCCTGGCAGCCAATTCCTGATTAGAGTACAAGGCGTGTATATGTTTATGGCATGGAATGCATAGATTGGCCGTATCACCAAATGTTCCCCCCATTTCCTTTGGCAGCAAATGATGTACGGTCGTCTTCACCTCGCTCCGCCCGCACAATTCGCAATGGTTCATTAACTCCCTCCTTTTCCAAAGGGCCTCTTGCTGTTACCTTAGCATAAAAAGTTCCAGTATTCCTATCTTGCCCCAAAAAGGTTTATCCTGACTGTTTCAGGATATACCTAATTAAAAAAGGAGGCTTATCATATGGAACATGCTAAAGCACTGGCAATAAAAGGAGTCATGACCCTTGTCATCTTGTATCTTGTTCTTGGAGTGGGCTATAGTGCCGGATTTGGAGATGTCCTCATCTTAACCCTTTTACTTGGAATTATTTCCTATGTGGCAGGAGATTTGCTTGTCCTTCCTAAAATGGGCAATGTTGTTGCGACCATCGCCGACTTTGGCCTCGCCCTGTTATTGATTTGGGGAGTAGGAGCCATGCTGATGAACCAGAACGAATCACTTGGCATGGGTGCATTCTTTGCGGCCCTGCTTATTGCGCTTGGAGAATGGATGTTCCATAGCTATATGACGAAAAACATCCTGCATGACTCGAGTGCGGAGATCTAACACAAAAGAAGATGGCAAAATAGCGCCATCTTCTTGTTTTATTTTACAGGTTTACATAATAAAACTATTGAAAAGTCATTTGTGATTCTGTTACTGGCAGCATGATCCTTACCTGTGTTCCTTTTCCTAGCTCACTTTGAATCTCAATGTCACCCCGATGTTCTTTTATAATATTAAAAATGATCATAAGCCCTAATCCTGTTCCCTTTTCCTTTGTGCTGTAAAAAGGCTCCCAAATCCGCTTTAACCGCCGTGGCGAAATGCCGCAGCCCTGGTCTTCAATAACAATCTGAATGCTGTCGTCCTTCTTTTTGACATCAATGGAAATTTCGCCTCCGCCAGGCATCGACTCAATCGCATTTTTCATGACATTCAGGAAAACTTGTTTCATCTGGTTCACATCGCAGCATATTGGCGGCAGCCCACTTTCCATAGTGGTAACTATTTTAACATTATTCATATTCGCTTGAGTTTCAACAAGCGGCAGAAAGCCTTCCAGTATGGACGAAATCGCTTTAAAACTATACTTTTTTGCCTGCGGCTTCGCGAGGATCAGGAACTCGTCCGTAATCAGTTCGAGCCTCTCCATTTCTCTCAGCATAATGCGGTAATATTCTTTTTCATCACTTTTTTCTTCAAGCAGCTGTATAAACCCTTTTAGCGATGTAAGCGGATTGCGGATTTCGTGGGCAATTCCTGCCGCCAGCTGGCCAATGGCTGAAATGCGGTCATTTTTACGAAGGTATTCTTCCGCCTTTTTATGGGCAGTAATATCTTTGGAGATGACATAAATGCCGACCACCTTCCTCGTTACGATAATTGGGACATGCGTAATATGGAAAAGGCCTTTGCGTCCATTCTTCTGCATGAGCTCTCCCTCGAACGTCTGCGGCTTCCCTTTCAAAGCCTTCCTTAATGCTATTTTGCTTTTTTCCAGGGTGGAAGGTGCCACAAATTCGATGTAGCTTTTCCCTTTTGCCTGGCCGGCAGAATAACCGATTATCTTTTGGACGGCGGGATTGATATTGGTAATCCGCCCGTCTATATCAAGGCTTGCGACCAAATCCGGATTGGAATCGAACAAGGATTGATATCGCTGATGGCTTTCCTCCAGTTCGTGTTCAATTCGTTTTTGTTCGGTAATGTCACGGATGATTCCTGATACTCCGGTAATCCTGCCGCTTTTGTCCCGGATTGGGGAATGGCTGATGCTTACAGCTATCAGGCTGCCATCTGCCCTTTTCCGAAGGGTCTCATAACCATTTACATTGCTTCCTGAAGCTACCTTTTGAAAGATTTCGTTGAGTTCTTCTTCATAATCCGGCTGGATGTCAACAATATTTTTGCCGATCACTTCACTTGCCTTGAAGCCGAACATTTCCGAATATGAGCGGTTGACAAAGATGATTCGCCCTTCTATGTCCATTGTCGCTATGGCATCGACAGAATTCTCCACGAATGCCTCCAGCATCTCCTTTGCTGCACTCAAATCATCAGACGTCCTGTGCAATTCTGTTACATCATTGCAGGAAATGATTACTTCCGTTACTTGTCCTTCCTGAAAGATTGGAGTAAAGGCGGCGACATAGTGAATGCCATACAACTCTCCTTCGTAGCACACCTCATTTCCATTCCATGCCTGGTTATGATATGGCTCGATTTTGGAGCAAAAAGGTTCCGGGAAGATTTCTTTCAGTTCTTTTCCGATGCATTCCACAAGATTCAATCCCAATTTTTCAAACAGCTGGCCTGCGCCATTTGTATAGACAAACCTGCCATTTACCTTCTGGAACTTTGCAATCAGGCCCTGATGTCTTTTTAATAGGCTGGCAAGCTCGCCATGCTGGGCGGTCTGTTCCCTATCCAGCCTTTTTTGTTCTCCTTCTTTCAGGATTTGCTCAAGTTCCAATCTCTGATCACGCTGAATGGCCAAGGCGGCCAATTTAGCAAGCGTTTGCAGAAAATCCAGGTCCTCGTCCTCCAGCAGGCTTGATTCACGTTGATAAAGGGCTAAGGCACCTGCGATATGTCCGTCAATCAGAATGGGGATGGACCAGCCGCCCTCCAGGCCGAATGGCAGCGCTTCTTTACTAATTCTTTTCCAGATCGCATCGTTCTCCATGTCTCCGTCAAAATATTCGCGGCTCCCCCCTTTCCAGATGGAAAGGACCGACTTGATTTCTTCCGGGAGAAGCGGAGCGGATTGGATGTCGTGTTCGTCCCCCCGTGCCGCCCATAGAACGGCACAAAATACCTGGCCGTGCCAAAACTGTTCGAGTTTCCTGCTTAACTTTTCAAAAATAGAGGGCAGGGAATCACCCCTGGTAATGGAATGGATCATTTTTGCATGAATATCAAGCATGATGCTTGTCTTACTGATGGCTTTATCCTTTACCTTCTGATTACTCTCATGTACTGCCATATGATCTCTCCTCTAATAAACCTGGCCGATGCAGCAATGGCATCGATTTAAAACCACATTGCTCCCCGTAATAAAATTTTTATAACAAGTATATCACTTGAGTATTTAGAAAACGGTCATTCTTTGTCGAAATTATAGGACTAGTTAAAATTTTTATTCAAATAACACCTTTTTCAGACAAAAAAAAGAGCAATGCAAATGCCATGCACTGCCCACTCATTTTAAAACCGGCGAATTTTTCCAATCCGCTTTTTAAACGGGATACTGTAGCAGTCATCACAAAGCCCGTCATTATCCAGGTATTCCGTCTCCTCAGCAATAGGTTTGTTGCAGCCAGAGCAAATCCATTTCACTTCCGTAATCTGCTCCATGAACTCAACTCCTTTTTTCTTACATAATTCGCTAAGAACCTGAAAACTCCTTCCTTCTTTCTTCAAAAGTCGAAATTTCCTCTTCTATTAAGAAAAACTGCACTTTCGTTTTACATTCTATTAGGATGAAAAAACAGGCATCCCGATGAATGCCTGCCATTTGTATTACCAGCGCGCTGTCAGCATTTTGCGCCTTGTATAAAATTCCACGCCGTCTGTGCCGTTCGCATGAAGGTCGCCATAGAAAGAATTCTTCCAGCCCGAAAACGGGAAGAAAGCCATTGGTGCTGGAACACCGACATTTACTCCAAGCATGCCCACTTCGATATTTTCCCTGAAATAACGGACCGCACTGCCGCTGTCCGTGAACAGACAGGCGCCATTTCCAAAATCAGATGAATTCGTCAGCTCTATCGCTTCTTCAAGCGAGTTTACCCGAACAATTGAAAGTACCGGTGCGAAAATCTCCTCTTTCCAGATTCTCATCGAAGGCTTCACATGGTCAAAGATGGTTGGGCCGATAAAATAGCCATTTTTGCGATAGGCCTCATCCTGCCTCCCATCCCTTACAAGGGTAGCGCCTTCCTCCTCGCCTGCGTCGATGTAATCAGCGGTTCTCTGCTTATTTTCCTTCCGGATCACAGGGCCCAGGAAGACATCTTCGTCGAGCCCATTTCCAATTTTGATTTCATCCGCTTTTTCATTCAGCCTGGAAACGAGGATGTCGGCAATATCGCCGACTGCGACCACAACAGAGCACGCCATGCACCTTTCACCCGCAGAACCATATGAAGCTCCGATGATCTCTTTCACTGCGGTATCAAGGTCGGCATCCGGCATAACAATCGAGTGGTTTTTTGCACCGGCCAGGGCCTGGACACGCTTCCCATTTGCAGCTGCCGTTTTATAAATGTATTCCGCCACAGGCTGGGAGCCGACAAAGGAAATGGCTGGGACATCCTTATGCTCAAGCAATCCATTGACAATATCATGGGCGCCGTGGACGATATTCAGTACTCCATCCGGAAGTCCGGCTTCCTTGAATAGCTCAGCCAGCCTGTTGGCAAGAATTGGAGTTCTTTCCGAAGGCTTCAGAACAAAAGTGTTGCCGCAGGCAATCGCCAGCGGGAACATCCAGCATGGAACCATCATCGGAAAATTGAACGGTGTGATTCCCCCAATGACACCGACAGGATAACGGTACATCCCCGATTCCATGTTCGAAGCAATATCAGGAAGCTGCCTGCCCATCATCAGTGACGGTGCGCCGGCGGCAAACTCGACGCATTCAATCCCGCGCTGGACCTCGCCATGGGCCTCCTTGAAACTCTTCCCATTTTCCTCCGTTATCAATCTCGCAAGCTCATCCCAGTGATCGACTAATAATTGCTGATATTTGAATAGAATGCGTGCCCTTCTTGGTACCGGGGTCTTGCTCCAGGTTTTAAACGCACTCTTCGCAACCGAAACCGCCTTATCCAAATCGTCCCTGGTAGAGAGCGGCACCCTTGCCAGCTCCTCGCCAGTAGCAGGGTTTGGCACCTGTTCGTATTGATCCGTCCCGGCTTCGACCCACTCACCGTTGATAAAATTTTTAAGGTTTTTCGTTGCGGTTCTGGTCATTGCTATGGTCCCTCCATTGATTTAGTATTTTAGCAGAAATGTTTTTTATACAGTGGCTTGTGTTGTAAACTGATATTCATAGCAAACATGATAGAGTTCCACCAGCTCTTCATGAGTTGGAACCCTCGGATTGTTTCCGGGGCTTCCGCTGTCAATTGCATCGGTTGCCATTTTGTTTACGGCCAGTTTAAATGCCTCCTGGTCGATGCCCCAGCCTTTTAGGTTTGGAATTTTCAGCTGCAGGCAAAGCTCTTTTATAGACTGCACTGCCAAATCAGCTCCCTCCACGTTGGAAAGGCTTTCATTTTCAGGCTGGAACATCCTGCCTATGTCTGCCAGGCGATTGGTACAGGCTTCCTGGCTAAACTCGAGCACAGCAGGCAACAGCATTGCATTGGAAATTCCGTGCGGCACATGGAACAATGCGCCAATCGGCCGTGACATGCCATGGACAAGGCAGACAGAAGCATTGCTGAACGCCATGCCAGCCTGGAGGGAGCCAAGTGACATCGCTCCGCGGGCCTCTTCATTTTTACCATCCTGATAAGCGGTTAGGAGATTTCCGATGATAAGTTTCATCGCACTTAATGCCAGGGTATCCGTCATCGGATGGGCCCTACGTGAAATATAAGCTTCAATCGCATGGCTCAGCGCATCCACCCCTGTTGCCGCGGTGACGTTCGGCGGCGTTGAAAGAGTCAGGAGCGGGTCGACAATCGCTGCCGCAGGCATAAAAGCCGCCTGCTTGATCATCATTTTAACATCATTGGTGGTATTGGTGATAATCGTAGCATCGGTTGCTTCCGATCCGGTTCCCCCAGTGGTTGGAATGGCGATATGCGGAAGGGATGGTTCGCTTGCAATTTTTTTGTGCTGCATGTAATCCCCTATGTATCCCCCGTTTGTTGCAATCACAGCAATTGCCTTGGCGGTATCCATACAGCTTCCGCCGCCGAGCGAAATCACCATGTCGCATGCTTCCCTCTTAAGGAGACCAAGCGACTCTGCTACATGCCTGTCAGTTGGTTCGGTGTCGACACCAAGATACACGGCGCAATCCATACCATCCCTTTCGAGGAGTTCCCGGCATGCCCTGACATACCCAAGGGAATCCATGATGGAATCGCTGACAATCAATGCTTTTTTCCCTAGTTTAGCTGCTTCTGCCCCTGTATTGACAAAAGCATTCCGTCCGTAAAAAATCGATTGAGGCGAACGCAAAACCGCAAAATTGTCCACTACTGTTCCAGCTCCCTTATTTAGTTTTTAACACCTGTTTTCATCGTATCATAATCCCAATATTCAGAAAACCCTGACGATGTCATCTTTACCAATTACCATGGGAGCTCCCCGTTTCCGGTAAAATTAAAGGCTATTCCTCTCTATGAGAAATAGCCTGAACATGGATTAAATTAGACAATGCTCCTGCCCATTTGGGCCAATGAATAATGAATGCCATGCTGGAGCGTCTGGAAACAATTGAACTTGGAAAAATCGATGCTCGTTTCCGATACAGTCTGGCTGAGTTTTGGCGAGATGCCTACCAGGATGGTTTCAATTCCAATCAGGGAGGCTGCTGCTCCAATTTTGCCTATCAGGCTTGCGCTCATTTCGCAAATATCAGTGTCAAGCCCGGTCAAATCAAGAACCAGATAGTTGGCTTTATACGAAGGCAGCGTATTCAGTGTTTTGATTAAAAGCTGTTCAGCCCGGTCTTCTTCATATTTTCCGATCAAAGGAACGACGAGTACTCCCTCAAGCACCGGGATGACAGGGGAGGACAGCCTGTTTACAAGCTCTTTAAGCTCGGCTGTCTTTTCCTCTACGGTTTGTTCCAGCCTGGCAATCTGCTCCGACTCCTTCTTTCTTGCAAGCTGGTGAATATTATCAGAGATGGTGACATTTGATGGAAAATATTCAATGATGCTGTGTTCATGCCCTTCCAGCTGGTGCTGAACCACGCGGTACCATATATTCGTCCCAAACAGCCCGGAAAAAACACCAGCATAATGGGCAGGCAGGAAATTTCCGCCTTTTTTCTTTCCTTGCGCAACATTGATTTTATGTTCCCAGCTGTCCTTCATATGGGCCGTCAACGTTTTTTTATCAAAATCAAGGTGATGGATGGCTGTCCTGCCCCATCCTGCTGTGGCATAAGTATTGGTGATCATTTCAGCAGCTTCTTCGACACTGACCTCTTTCATTTTTTCAAAATACCGCCCAACTACCAGCCCCTGCCGATAACCTGTCGTCTCGAAAACCAGATTGGAAGCTTCCTCGCCTGAGATTTCCTCAATGGTATCGAAGAATGTTTTCATAGCGGTGGACACCCAGAATAAAACAGCATCCTGACCCTCGAATAAAAATCTCCCATCTTCCAAATTCCAGCCGAACTCCAAGCCGGCAATATTTAGTTTCTGCTGATTATTCAAGTGTGCCTAACTCCTTTGTCCGTTTATTGATTGCATCTCTTTTTTCCCGGCATACTAAAATCTTTATTCCTATATACCTGCCAGGAATGGTCTAAATTTCGACCGATATAACCACAACAAGTCTTAATACCCGGTGCTTGCCCCCATTAAACCAGCTATGTTTATTTTCACAAAAAAAGCCGACATAGCCTTAATCGGCCACATCGGCAATCTGCTGCAACATCCATCATTTCCCTTTAACTTCAACCTTGCATTTCTTCTCCAGGGGAATGATCACGGCAGACATGTCAAGGTCCCCCATCCCTTGTTCAGAAGCCTTTTGGAAAGCCTGTTCCGCCATCTGCCCTGTAAAGCTTCCCATCCCTGCACCCTCCAGCAGCTGATTGGCCAGGCGAACATCCTTATGTACATACTTCACAGCGCCACCAGGCTGAAAGTCCCGGTCAAACACATACTCGTCCATATGCCTTCTAAGGATTTTACTGTCTCCGTAACTGGCCTTCAATACATGGAAAAGCTGTTCCGGGGCCAGTCCAGAAGCAGCACCCGCCACCATGGCCTCCGAGGCGGCAAGCGAATGGACGGCGACAAGGTATTGATTAAGCAGCTTGGCAATGCTGCCGGAACCCGAGGGGCCAAGGTGTTCAACGGTTTTACCAAGCACGGATAGAAGCGGCAAAACCTTGTGGAAGGCTTCTCTTTCCCCGCCGGCCATAATGGTGAGGGAGCCGCTTTCTGCCCCTTCAGGCCCGCCGCTCACAGGAGCATCAAGATAAAAGACTCCTTTGGAGACTGCCTGTTCATGGACCTTCCTGCTCGTATCGGCACCGACAGAGGTAAAATCGACGCATATGGCGCCAGGCTGGGCATGCTCAAGGATTCCGGACGGGTTTGTGTATACCTCAATCACATCAGAAGGCATCGATAGACAAGTGCAGATTACATCGCAATTTCCGGCAAGTTCAGGAACGCTGTCCGCAATGATGGCACCCCTTTCCTCGAGTGCTTTCGCTTTATTCCTTGTACGATTGAACACCTGCACTTCAAAGCCATTCCGAAGCAGGGTTTCCGCCATCCTTGAACCCATTACACCTGTTCCTATAAAACCTGTCTTCACTTATTATCTCCTCCATTGGCTATTTTGACAGCCACTTCAAACTTTCCTCACTAGTAGTCTGCGGAATATATTCCAGGCCGATATAGCCGCTATAATTTTCACTTAAATGTTTTAAGATCATCGAATAATCCATGGTCCCGGTCCCTGGCTCATGTCGGTCAGGTGAATCGGCAACCTGCACATGGCCGATAAGGTGCTCATAATTTTTGAAAAGCTCCAGCGCGTTTCCATGGATTTTTTCTATATGGAAGAAATCGAACTGCAGCTTTGCATTCGGCCTGTTGACCTGTCCAAGGATTTCAGCCGCCTGGTGGATATCGTTTAAAAAATATCCGGGTATGCTTTCGGTGTTAATCGGCTCAATGAACAGATTCAGCCCGTGCTTCCCCATTTCTTCCGCAGCATACTGGAGGTTCGCAGCAAAAACCTTTCTGGCTGTTTCCTGGTCCGCTTCAGGCCTCAGTCCAGACATGCAATGAATGTTTGCAACATTCAAGCTTGTGGCATACTGTATTCCCAGTCTTACAGATTCTTTGAATTCCCCCACCCTATCCGGATCGGCAGCCATTCCCCGGTCCCCGTTGTCCCAATTTCCTGGTGGCAAGTTTAACAGCACCATTGATAACTCATTCCGGAATAGCTCGTTTTGGATGTCTTCTATCTTTTCAGCATAGGGAAACTGGCACTCCACAAAGGAGAAACCTTTCTCCCGCGCTTTTTTGAATCGTTCAAGGAAAGGCACCTCGATAAAAATGGTTGATAGATTTACAGCATATGTTTTCATGGCAGACTCCTTATCATTCATCGTATATAAGAAATTTCAACAAAAAGGACAAAACTCCTTTAATTAAAATTACCTAAAACTATAAAGCACAGAAAGAAACGGCCTAATAGAACAAAGCGGACAGCTCCCTGTCCGCTTCTATCTCCTTGCTTACAAACCTTATCCTCGCTGGGTACTTGTCATCCCGGACGATACTTTTTGCATTTCCACCACCTTCTTGACCTCTCCCTGTCTGTGGGTCACATAAAGTGCCAGGCCGGTAAAAGCCAAGCCGCTGACCAGATTGCCAGCTGTGACAGGAAATTGATTCCATAGCCACCAGTCTGCCATTGTAACATCAGCCCCAAGCAGCATTCCTGCCGGTATGACAAACATGTTCACCACAGCGTGTTCAAAGCCCTGCGCGAAAAAGATTAATATCGGAAGCCACATCGCAGCAATTTTGCCAATCACCGATTTCGAGGTCATCGCCATAACGGCACCCAGGGTAACCATCCAATTGCATAAAACAGCCTTCACAAAGACGACAATCATCCCGTCAAATCCAAAGTTCTTATAGCCGAGTGTCTTAGCCTCGGCCGCAGCGATAATTTTCCCAGCCACTGCATGATCATTCACATGGCCAAGCTGGGTTATAGCAATTGTGTATAAAACGGCGTAAAAAGCAGCTCCAATGATATGGCCGATAATCACCCAAAACCAATTATTCAGCATTTGTTTAAAAGTCGCTCTCTGCTCCATCACCGCTACCGGAATCAAGGCAAAACTTCCAGTCACCAGCTCCAGTCCCAGCAGGATGATGATGACGAAAGCAGCTGGGAAAAGTAAAGCGCCCACGATGCCCAGGCCTGTCTGTATTTCGGCTGTGAAAGCAAGGGTGGTTCCAAAACCAAGGAGCGCCCCTGCAAGCCCGCCGCGAATCAGCAAGTCCTTCACCGGCAGCTTTGCCTTAGCTTCTCCAGACTGTACCATACTTTCGACCACTTGACTTGGACTCAATAATGTCATGCCTTTCCTCCTAACCTGCCATTCTATTCAGCAATCAAGATAAACACATGACCCTCCAACACCTCGACAGGATACGTCTTCACACATCCATCATCAGGTTCTTGTACACGACCATTCTCCACTGAGATTTTCCGATCATGCATGGGGCAAAACACATATTCCCCGCTGAGAATTCCTTCGGCAAGCACACCGCCTTTATGCGGGCAGCGATTTTCAATCGCCTTGATGCTTCCGTTTTCCAGCTTGAATATGGCGATTTCTTTTTGTCCAATCACTACAGTTTTCCCCAGCTTCTCAGGCAGATCTGCACTTTCTCCAATAAAAACCTTTCGCAGTGTTTGTTCCATCTTTTCACCCTCCTGGCCTATTAAATTTCTGCTGGAACCTTAACATTTTCATAGAGATCTCTTAACAAAGCAGGATTTTCAATTGCTGTTTTCCAAGGATCCTGGACGATGGACAGCGCTTCTTCAATTCGGGCGTTTAATTCCTTGACTGTGTTCCTGTCTGAAAGAACCCCGCGTATATGCTCCAGTCCAATCCGGTCCACCCAGGCAGAAGTCCGTTCCAGATAGTTCGCTGTTTCCCGGTAATATTGGAGGAAAGCCCCTATCATCTCAATTAGAGCAACATCATCTTTAAATTTAAACAGCAAGTCACCTTGCCGGAGATGCGTACCGCCATTGCCGCCAACATACATTTCCCAGGCTCCTTCCACGCCAACGACCCCTACATCCTTTATCCCGCTCTCTGCGCAATTGCGCGGACAGGCAGACACAGCCAGCTTGACCTTATGCGGAGCGTTCAAACCCTCAAATTTTTTCTCCAGCCGTATTCCCATCCCAATGGAATCCTGCGTCCCAAAACGGCAGAAACTTTCACCTACACAAGTTTTTACGGTACGGAGGCCTTTTGCATAAGCAGAACCCGATGGCATATCGAGATCGGCCCAAATTTTCGGCAAATCTTCCTTCTTGACCCCAAGCAAATCAATCCGCTGTCCGCCTGTCACTTTTATCATCGCCACCTGGTATTTATCGGCTGCATCGGCAATTTTCCTCAAGTCATTGGAATTGGTGACTCCACCATACATTCTTGGGACAACCGAATAGGTTCCATTGTTTTGAATGTTAGCATGAAGCCGTTCATTGACATACCTGGCCTCTTTTTCATCTTCATAACCAAGAGGATTCACCATTCCCAGATAGTAATTCAACGCAGGCTTGCACTTTGAACACCCGTCACTTTCCCAGCCAAGGACATTCATGACTTCACGAATATGTGTCAGCCCTTTTTCGCGAATTTCATGAATGACCTCATCACGTGATAATGTCGTACAGCCGCAAATGGCTTCTTTTTGGCTGGCGTTATACTTGTCACCGAGCGTGCAAGCGAGCAATTCGGAAACCAGTGATTTGCAGCCCCCGCAAGACCGGGACGCGCTGGTACATCCTTTCACCTGATCAACAGTGGTTAACCCCTGGGATTGTATCGCTTCGACAATTGCACCCTTCGTGACTCCATTGCAGCCGCAAATTAACTCTTCATTTGGCATGTCTGCCACGAGGCTAACCTGAGTTGTTTCGCTTCCGGCAGTATCAAGATATTCTTCAATATCTGCTTCTTTTTTAATAAAATTGAGCAGCCTGCTGCCGTCCTTGGTATCACCGAACAAAACTGCACCTGTCATTTTGCCGTTCTCAATCATAATTTTCTTGTAAACACCATTCCAGTCATCGTGCATTTTATACACCTTTGTATTTGCATCTTCGTTGATTTTCCCAACAGAAAACACATCCACACCAGAAACCTTCAACTGGGTGGACAAGATGGAACCTTGATAGCCTTCACCCTCGATTCCACATAGATGCTTTGCCATCGCCTTGCCCTGTTGGTAAAGAGGAGCCACCAGGCCATAAACCATGCCTCGATGCTCGGCGCACTCCCCAACGGCATAAATATTCGGAACCTCCGTTTCCATGTAGTCGTTGACCAGGATGCCGCGGTTTACTGGAATTCCAGCTTCATTCGCGAGAGTTACATTTGGCTTTATCCCAACTGCCATGATGATTAGGTCAGCCTTAATTCTGCTGTCATCAGTAAATCGCAGGCCTGTTACCTTCTTCCTTCCCAATATTTCGGCCGTATTTTTCTTTAGCAAGAAATTCATTCCCTGCTGCTCCAGTTCTTTTAACAACAGCTTTCCGGCAGTGGAGTCCAGCTGCCGTTCCATTAAATAGTCGTGGATATGCACGACATCCACTTCCATACCCAGATTCAATAACCCCCGTGCCGCTTCAAGTCCAAGCAAGCCACCGCCAATGACAGCCGCTTTTCTGTATTTCTTCGAATAGTCCATAATTTTTTTACAGTCTTCGATGTTGCGAAAGGCAATGACACCCTCCTTGTCAGCGCCAGGAAGCGGCAGCATAAAAGGATTTGATCCAGTAGCGATAATCAACTTGTCATAGCGTTCCATCCTGCCCTTTTCTGTGTGGACGATTTGTTTCTTCCTGTCAATACGCATGACGTTTTCCCCAGGATGCAAGGTAATATTATTCTCTTTATACCAGTTCCAGTTGTTAAGAGTTATATCGTCAATCGATGTGTCTCCCTGTAACACCTTCGACAGTTGAATCCGGTTGTAATTCGGGTATGGTTCATTCCCATATACCGTTATTTGAAAAATCTCACGGTCGAGCTTCAATACCTCCTCCAGCGCTCTGACCCCAGCCATCCCATTACCTATCAGCACGAGCTTTTGTTTTGGCATTATGCAAAACCTCCATGTCGATAAAAATATACTTTCATGTCTAACTCCGAATCACACAAACAATTATTGCTTCCTGATATTGTTATATCATCTCGCCAACATCATTTACATGAACATGTAATGAAATCTAACATGCTTTTTAGCACTTTACTCCAGTAAAGAGATTTCATTCATTTTTCTGCCGAAAGGAAACGGATACACTTTTACTTTTTGCATAAAAAAAGAATCGCGGCACACCCGCAATCCTTTTCCCCTCGTATTTTCTTTCATTGTAACTGGCTCTTCATTGCCGACAGACGCTCGATTGTTTTTGCTAATAACAGGGTTCGCTCGGGAAGAGTATCAATTTCAAGGTACTCTGTGTCTCTGTGTGCATTTCCGCCGACAGGACCAAGACCGTCTACCGTCGCCACACCGGTTGCTGCCGTGAACGAAGCATCTCCACCACCGCCAGTGGATGTGGCCGATACATCAACACCGATTTCTTTCCCAACACCTTTAATGATTCGCAGCAAAGACCGGTTTTGTTCGTTATGCTCCATTGGCGGCCGGCCCATTTCTCCTTCAAGCACAATTTTTGTCCCAGGCACTTCAGTCGTAGAACAAATTTCCTGGATTTTCTTCTCCAGGTATACACCCTGTTCCTTTTCGGAAATCCGGACATCCACATGGGCCATCGCATGGTCCGAAACCGTATTGACAGCTGAACCGCCTTCAATCAGCCCGACATTTACGCTTACCCCATTTTCATGATCGGTTAAATCATGCAGCTGGATAATTTTATAGGCAAGCTCTTCAATGGCACTTCGCCCTTTTTCTGGTTCAATCCCCGAATGGGCCGCTCTTCCGTGGACAAACAGCTTATATTTGCCGCTGCCACGCCTTGCAGCTACAAGGGAACCATCTTTTCGTGCCGGCTCCATGGCAAGCGCAAACTTTTTCCCTTTTGAACGTTCCTCAATCAACCTCCGGGAGGTGGGGGAACCCACTTCTTCATCGCTGTTTAAAATGATTTCCACATTCTCCACACTTTTCGAACCATGTTTGATCAAGGACTTTATGGCATACAGAAGGACAACCAGGCTCGATTTCATATCAACAACCCCTGGTCCAAAAGCCCTATTCCCTTCAATGCGAAAAGGGCGCTCTGCCACAGTGCCTTCCGGAAAAACAGTATCCATGTGGGCAAGAATGATGATCTTCGGGTCTTTGGCATGCTTATGGCGAAGAACCAGATGATCACCAAACTCTTCCTCACGCTTTACACGTGTGACAAACCCGAGCTGTCTAAATTCCTCCCGTAAAATCTGGCCGACCTGATCGACCCCTTCCTTAACATAAGAGCCGCTGTCGATATTCACCAGCCGTTCAATTAACTGAAGCATCTCCTCTGTTTTTCTTTTTATATACCTTTCCATTTCAAGCATCCCCTATGTTATGTCTCATGAAAGCAGCTTATCTGAATTTAAGACTGCCCTGAATTATAATTAAATTTTCCAGTTATCCATATTCCATATATAAATATACCATTATTTTATGGAATCCTGATGAGAAAAGACCCTAACGTATGGCAGTTAAGGCCTTTTTCTTTTATTTATTTACATTCCCTAACAAGTAATCACTAACTTTCCTCCCTGCTGTTATCCCACTTTCAATTGCTCCATCAATAAACCCGGCCCATCCACTTGCATAATCCGATCCTGCCAAAAAAACGCCGTCTTCATTTCTTTGTAATTCAGCTAAATACTTAGTAAGCTGATTTTTCTTAAGCACTGCCCATGTTCCATTTGAGAATGGATCGGACACCCAATCGTGACCTGCAAGCTCCAGTATTTCTAGTTGTGGTAAAAAAGTTTGCATTTCTTCCCCAATGTTCGTTGCCATCTCTGGATAAAAATTCACAGAATCGCAGCCAAAGCCTACGATTAAGGCAACCTCGTCTTGTATCTCCTCTACTTGTATGTAGTTCACCTGATGATTAGCAGGTGCGATATAAATGAATGGATCTTTGATTCCGCGAACCTTTGCCCAAAACTTAAAACCTTTGCCATTTTGTTTTTGGGTTGATGCCTCCTGTTTCTTAAGCGAAAGTGGCGGCATCCAGGCAATCTTGTTAAGGACATTTAACGGTATGGCCGCAACGACTGCCCTGCCTAGAACCTCACTGCCATCACTTGCAGACACTATATAGCCTTCTTTCACCTTTTTCACACTTGATACCGTTGTTGAAAATCGTAAATGTGCTCTCTTGGCATCATGAAGAATATGTTCAATCAGCATTTTTGTCCCCTCTTTAAGTTTAAAGGCCGAGGATGTGCGTAAAACCAGTTTCCAATCATAATTCACTAAAGCAGCCAATCGATGGGCCTGTGTCAGTCCAACCTCCTCCAACGAACTGCTAAACTGCAAACACCATATACTATAGATTAATTCATGAAGCTCTTTTGGCAGCATAAGCTGTTCCAGTTTTTGCCCGGCCGTTATTGAGTCCACTTCCATAAGGGATTCCATTTCCTTAAGCGGGTTATAGGGGAAAGGAAAATATCGATCCGCACCATCAAGAAAGGCTTTCATCCCCTTTTCCATCATTTGATGCCATTCTTCAACAGACTGGTGGTGAATTATTCCATCTGCCTGCCAATACACTGTTTTTACTTGCGGAGAGGATGATATCTGCAAACCATATCTCATAATTTCAGACCATACATGCGGCTGATACCAATGCAGCCAGCCGCCGCCCATTTCAAGTGGACTTCCGAACCGGTCATCAAGCCAAGTCCTCCCGCCTATCCGGTCCCTTCCTTCAAGGATCATTACAGAAAAACCTGCCTGGCAAAGCTCTCTTGCAGCTGTCACCCCGGCAAATCCCGCCCCGATTATGATGACATCATATTTTTTATCCATACTCTAACCCCGCCTTGGCTTGTTCTGCTTCCTAAATGAAGGATGCACTATCTTTACAGCATTCATTCACGCTTCAAACCTTATATTCTGCATAGAGAATTGATATTTCTGCATGAACCCTAACTTTTTCTACATATTACGCTATTATATCTACACAATTCCTTAGGATATCTACATGGATCGGCAGGATACCTACATGGTTCTGCAGGATATCTACATTTCCTGATTCTTTTAGAAAAACACAAAAAAGAACAGCGTATTTCAGCTGTTCTTTTTATGTTGCCTGGCAGCGTCCTACTCTCACAGGGGGAAACCCCCAACTACCATCGGCGCTGAGAAGCTTAACTTCCGTGTTCGGCATGGGAACGGGTGTGACCTTCTCGCCATCACCGCCAGACTATTTTATTGAAATGAGGGTTGTTCCCTCAAAACTGGATAATGCATTTCAGAAGGTTTGCAATTTCGAGTATCGTTCTTGTCCAGCTCCGGCTCCTAGCCTCTCGAGTCGCTTCGGTCCATCATTTGAAGTCAAAGAGCGACTTCAATTGCTGGCCCTCCAGCGCTAGTCGAGGCTGTACAGTCGCCTCCGCTTTTCAATTAGGTTAAGTCCTCGATCGATTAGTATCAGTCAGCTCCACACGTCACCGCGCTTCCACCTCTGACCTATCAACCTGATCATCTTTCAGGGATCTTACTAGCTTGACGCTATGGGAAATCTCATCTTGAGGGGGGCTTCATGCTTAGATGCTTTCAGCACTTATCCCGTCCGCACATAGCTACCCAGCGATGCCTTTGGCAAGACAACTGGTACACCAGCGGTGCGTCCATCCCGGTCCTCTCGTACTAAGGACAGCTCCTCTCAAATTTCCTGCGCCCACGACGGATAGGGACCGAACTGTCTCACGACGTTCTGAACCCAGCTCGCGTACCGCTTTAATGGGCGAACAGCCCAACCCTTGGGACCGACTA